>CABSZQ010000063.1 GCA_902482195.1 uncultured Haemophilus sp. | reverse complement strand
GTAGCAAACAATTCAAAAAACAAATGGAAGTTTGTGAAGATGTTTGTCAGCAAATTTCGGGTGGTTCAAAGCAGATCTTTGGAGTCATGGTAGAAAGTCATATCGTTGAAGGTCGTCAAGATTTAGTCGATGGTAAAGCACAGACTTACGGACAAAGTATCACTGATGCTTGTATCGGTTGGGAAGATACAGAAATCGTGTTAAAACAGTTATCTGATGCTGTATTAGCACGTCGCCAAGTAAATGGCTAATCAGTTTAATTTTTAGATGATTAAAAGTGCGGTTGATTTGACCGCACTTTTTTTATGCGCTTTGAAAAAGAGGACGAAAAGGGGTATGCTAGCTTCAATGGAATAAGAAAAGGGGCAGTATGATGCAGGATATGATAAATGGCTTATTAATTGTCTTAATACCAATGGTGTTAGGTTATTTATTAAAGGTCAATAATAAATCCTATATTGCAAAAATAAATCATATCGTGATGTTTTTGCTTTACATTATTCTTTTCTTAATGGGTTATTTACTCGGCCAGTTAGATGATTTAGAGCATAAACTGCCGATTATTGGCACTACTGCGGTGACACTATCTGCGATCATTTTGGGATCCAATATGATTGGTTTGATGCTTTATGACCGCTTTAACCCCGCTGAGCCACTTAAATCACAAGGTAAAATTGATTCTCGCTGGCACTCCTTAATTGACTCGCTCAAACTTTCCGGCACGGTGGTGATCGGCACCCTTTGTGGTTTCTTATTCAAATCCTATCTCATGTTGCCTACTGGAATTAATCTGTATGTATTGATCGTACTGATTTTCTTTGTGGGGATCCAACTAAGAAATAACGGTATTTCCTTAAAAGAGGCCCTTTTCAATAAACGAGGTTTCCAAACAGGGATGGTGTTTACGTTTACTTCATTACTAGGCGGTATCATTGCTGCTTTCGTTTTGGCTATGCCAATTACGCAAGGATTGGCGTTTGCCTCTGGAATGGGGTGGTATTCGTTATCCAGCGTGGTATTAACCAATGCATGGGGACCAGTACAGGGTAGTATTGCCTTTTTTAATGACTTATCCCGTGAAATTGTCAGTTTATTTGTCATCCCATTATTTATGCGTCATTTCCGTTCGACTGCAATTGGGATTACGGGTGCGACAGCAATAGATTGTACCTTGCCAATTATTCAAAAAGCAGGAGGTATTGAAGTCACGCCAATTGCGATTTCATTCGGCTTTGTTACGAATATTCTGCCACCGTTACTATTGGTTTTCTTTTCCAGTATTCCGTTATAAAAAAGAAATACAAAAACAAAAGAGTTAATCGTCACTTTTCGATTAACTCTTTTTCTTATATTTAACATTAAGGATGATCAGTTTCTATGCATGGCAATAACCGCCTGACCTAAACTGAGTCCGCCATCACCCATTGGTAGTTTATGCGCACTTAGTACATGGAATTCGCTCAAATTTTCTTTTAATAAACGACGTAGCAGTTGGTTATGCATCACACCGCCGGATAGCACGATGGTACGGCATTGGTGTTTTCGTGCTTGATTTGTCGCAAGTTCAGCAAAACCTTGGGCGAGAGCATAGTGAAAGGCGAAGGCTTTATCTGCGGCAGGCGCATGGTAATTTAACCAACTTTGCCAGAAATAAGCCAAATCCAGTTTATTGCCGATAAGCGGCATTTTTACTGGAATATTGACCGCACTTTGTGCTTGTGTCGCCAAAGATGAGGTATTTGCCAGTGCTTCTAAATGACAGGCCGCTTCGCCCTCCCAAGAAACACTGCTTGGTGCAATACCGAGAGCATAAGCTACGGCATCAAATAAACGACCCGCAGATGATATAGGTGGACAATTGAGTCCGCGCTCAATGGCATTAACTAATATTTGCCAATTCGGTTCAGTGCAAGTTTTTGTGAGAATTTCTTGCCACTGTGGCACAAATTGATGCAGGTGAGCCAGCCAGTTACGCCAAGGTTGTTTAGCTGCAAGATCGCCTCCTGGCAGAGCAACAGCCGGCAGACCACCTAAATATTGACTATGTTGATAATCAACAAGTAGGCATTCCCCCCCCCAAAGTTGTCCATTTTCGCCCATGCCGATACCGTCTAGAGCTAGACCAATTACAGGTTCATTACAATTGTGTTCGGCCATTACACTGACAATATGAGCATGATGATGCAGTACTTCTATTGGTGTGATTTGTTGCTGTTCGGCAAGTTGTTTACCAATGGAAGATGAAAAATAGCCAGGGTGAGCATCGACAGCGATAATGTCTGGTTTAAATTGATAAATATTTTGAAATAATTCAAGATTTTCACTTAATTGTGACCGCACTTGTTCATTTGCTGTATCGCCAATATGTTGACTCAGTACGGCTTTATTGTGACGTAGTAAGCAGAATGTATTTTTCAGATCGGAACCTAACGCCAACACATTCTTCACACTTTGTGTTTCAAGTGGTATTTCATCTGGCACATAGCCACGAGCACGACGCAATGTTTCTAATCCATCGAAGGCAACGCGAACAAGGCTATCATCAGCACGTTGTAGAATATCGCGATTGTGGCAAAGATAAAAATCCGTTAAATCAGCTAATTGCTCCACTGCATGTTCATTTTTCAATACAGGAGGTTGCCCACTGGCATTCGCAGAGGTCATCACGAGTGGACGATTAGCCGCACGTAATAACAAATGTTGTAGTGGATTACTTGGAAGCATGACGCCGATTTCTTGCAAGTTAGGCGCAATATTATCAGCAATATTGGGTACTTTATGTTTTGCTAGCAGTACAATCGGAGCTGCACTGCTGGTTAGCAATTCTGTTTCTTGAGAACTCAAATCCTGTAAAAACTGCAGATCAGGCACCATAATGGCTAATGGTTTTGTGGGACGATGTTTCCGTTGACGTAATAAATCAACCGTCTTTTGATTATTCGCATCACAGGCCAGATGAAAACCGCCTAAACCTTTAACCGCGACGATGTGACCTTGTTGCAATAAAAGTGCGGTCTGTTTTAGTGCTGTTTCATGAGTAGCAAGCGTTTGTTCTCGATCTTGTAACCAGATATGAGGGCCGCAGACCGAACAAGCATTGGGTTGAGCATGAAAACGACGATCAGCGGGATTTTTGTATTCTTTTTCACATTGTGGGCAAAGCGGAAAAACAGACATCGCCGTGTTTTTTCGGTCGTAAGGAATTGCCTTGATGATGGTAAAACGCGGACCGCAATGGGTACAATTGGTAAAGGGGTAGTGATAACGTCGATTGTTGGGATCGAATAAGTCAGCTAAACAATGTGGACAGGTTGCTGCATCGGGAATAATTTGCGTGTCCATTTGATTGTTTTCGCTTTCCCGGATAGTAAAGCTTGTTACTGTGGCTGCTTCAGGCCAATCTATGGTGCGCTGAGTAATGTCAGTAATTTGCGCTAGAGGTGGGAGTTTATTTTGTAGGTCGGATAAAAATTGCTCAAGTGCATTTGCTGGTGGAGAGACAAAACGAATTAACACGCCTTGTCCATCATTATTGACATCTCCATTTAATCCATATTGATTTGCCAGAAGCCAGACAAAAGGGCGAAATCCCACGCCCTGAACTTTTCCTTTTATGCGTAATTCGATCCCTTGCATAACGCAATCCTGTTTATTTTTGATTGAGACCAAGAAAATCGCCGACTTCGTGTTCTAGCTGGCTCATGGCAATTAAGGCTTCTTGAGTCTGTTTGGCTTCTTCTTCATCAATAATTGTCATGGCAAAACCCACATGTACGAGAACCCATTTGCCAACTAGAGGTTTTGGGTCATCCTGACAAATTAATGAAATATTAACTTCTCTTTTTACTCCGCAGACATCGACTACAGCAAGCTGTAATGCGCTGTCAGCTACTTGAATGATCTGTCCCGGAATACCTAAACACATAATCTGTCCTTAGTTTGAATGTTTATGAGATGAATTGTTTATTGTGCACCAATAAACATACTGCGAAGGGTAAATTTTATCACGTAACCACTTAAATTTGTATAGCGATATTTCAAATAGGATGATGTCTATTGTTGAAAATCTGTTCACATTTTTAACATAAAATTATTATGTTTCACTGTTATTTAACAGGTCCATCACAGTAATGGAAAAACAATGTAAATCTTTTGATCTTAATCACAATTTTTTGAATTACTTCTTGAGCTTTACTTTTCGACAGGAGTATCCTTACTTCTAGAGTGGTTATTGTAGAAACGTTATTTACATACAAGGAGGGGAATGTATGAATCGTTTTGTAATCGGTGATCCGAAGGATTGCATTGGATGCAACACCTGTATGGCCGCTTGTAGCGAAGTGCATAAAGCTTTCGGATTACAATCTTTTCCACGATTACAAGTCATGCGTAATGATGATGTAACCGTGCCAATTCTCTGTCGTCATTGTGATGATTCACCATGTGCTACCGTGTGCCCGGTGCACGCAATCACACACATTAATGACACCATTCAACTTAACGAAAGTCTCTGTATCGGTTGTAAACTTTGTGGTATTGCTTGCCCATTCGGTGCAATTACCCAACATGGTTCTGCACCGATTGACGCACCAACCTATTATGAGGGATTCTCTTTCACTGATGCGGTAAAACGAGATATTCGTACTGCACCAGATAATACGGATTTACACAATATGCTGGCATGGCAACCAGGTGTAAAAGCCATTGCTGTGAAATGCGATCTTTGCTATTTCCGTGAAGATGGTCCGGCTTGTGTACAAACCTGTCCGACCAAAACATTATTTATTATTAGTGATGAGAGTATCAAGCAGGCTAACGAAAGAAAACGTGAAATGGCAATGGTTTCTTCGCCTGCTATTCCAAGATAATTAGTGTGTTTTAACTTGTAATCAATGGAGTGATATTATGAGTTTACCTATCAATTTACTCATCACGACCCTGTTGATTTATGTCGTAGGTGCGTTTATTTCGCTCGCAGTGAGACGAAACGAACAACTTTCAATCAATATATCCGGCGTGACCGGTGTACTTGCTGGAGTGTTAGGTATTGTTGCCTGCATCCCCGTTCTGATCAGCAGCGACACAGTCGTTGATGTTTTTAAAACCCCATTTGAATTTGCCTCATTTTCCATCCGTATTGATGGATTGGCGGCGTTTATGGTGTGTGTAATTTCTTTATTAGTTATTGTGACCGCACTTTATTCTTTCTCTTATGTGAAAGAATACAAAGGTAAAGGCGCAGGTTCTATGGGTTTCTTTATGAATTTATTTATCGCTTCCATGGTTGCGTTAGTTACCAGCGATAATGCGTTCTACTTCCTTGTATTCTTTGAAATGATGTCATTGGCATCTTATTTCTTAGTTCTTACCGAACAAGATGACAACGCCGTAAATGCGGGCTTGCTTTATTTCTTTATTGCGCATGCCGGTTCGGTATTAATTATGATCGCCTTCTTCATTTTCTACTGCTATGCCGGTAGTTTTGAATTTAGCGCATTCCGTCAAACCACTTTGCCGGCACCGCTTGCCTTTACTGCCTTTATTTTGGCATTTTTAGGTTTTGGCGCAAAAGCAGGTATGATTCCATTACACAGCTGGTTACCGAAAGCTCACCCGGCTGCACCTTCTCATGCATCAGCGATGATGTCTGGTGTGATGGTTAAAATCGGTATCTTCGGGATCATTAAAGTCGGTGTCGATCTTCTCGGTTCTACCAATGTTTGGTATGGCGTTATCGTACTCGGTTTCGGTGCGGTATCTTCTGTACTCGGCGTACTTTATGCCTTGGCAGAACATGACATCAAAAAACTCTTGGCCTATCACACGGTAGAAAATATCGGTATCATTATGATGGGTGTGGGCGTCGGTATGATTGGTATCGCGACACATCATCCAGTGTTGGCAACCGTAGGCTTACTTGGTGGTTTATACCACTTACTTAACCATTCTGTATTCAAAGGCTTGTTATTCTTAGGTGCAGGTTCAGTAATGTATCGCTTGCATACTAAAGACATGGACTTAATGGGCGGCTTAGGCAAACTTATGCCTTACACTGCCTTCTGTTTCTTAATCGGTACCATGGCGATTTCGGCATTGCCACCGTTTAACGGTTTCGTCAGTGAATGGTTTACTTATCAATCCTTATTCACCTTAAGCCAAAGTGATGATTTCGTATTAAAACTAGCCGGCCCGATAGCCATCATTATGTTGGCGTTGACTGGTGCGTTAGCGGCACTTTGTTTCGTGAAAGTGTACGGTATCAGCTTCGGTGGTGCACCACGTAGTGAAAAAGCAGCTAATGCACGCGAAGTACCAAAACCAATGGTGATTGCCATGGCAGTGTTGGCCTTATGTTGTGTGTTGTTAGGTGTGGGTGCATCTGTGGTAACCCCAATAATTGCGAAAATTTCGACCGCACTTGCTCATAGCGAGCCGCTAATGTTGGCGCAAAATGGCGTGGTGGTTGCACAGGCTGAACCGCATACCGCACTTTCAACACCGATGGTGACTATCATGCTATTGGCATTCTTCTTCTTGCCATTTAGTTTTTATGCCTTTACCAAAAATCAACGTTTATCCGATCGTGCAAAAGGCAATCCATGGGCTTGTGGTTATGCTTATGAACAAGATATGGCTGCCTCTGCAGGTAGTTTCACTCGTCCGTTACGTACGATTTTCAAGTCGCTTTATACCTTGCGTGAAGTGTTGGATCCTGCACCTTTAGGTGATAAAGGCATCCAAGCGGTAATTAAAGGCGCAACAAAAACAGAACCTTTCTGGGAAGAAAAAATAACGATGCCTATCGCTCGTTTTATTCCTTGGTTAGGAACAAAAATCCAATGGTTGCAACAAGGTGACTTCCGTGTGTACTGCGTGTACTTCGTGATTGCCTTGGTGGCAATACTACTTTCCATTGCGTTGATGTAGGAGGTTGAAGATGATTACGTTACCTTCAGAAATTGCAACATCTGCCGGAATGTTTGTTTTTGCCATTGTGCAAGCCTTGATTTTGCTAGCCCTTGCACCGTTATTTTCCGGTATTTCACGTATGATCCGCGCTCGTATTCAATCTCGTCGCGGTCCTGGCGTGTTACAAGATTATCGCGATATTGCGAAATTAATGAAACGCCAAAACATTTGGCCAGACAATGCAGGTTGGGTTTCTAAAGTGATGCCTTATGTGCTAATCAGCACCGTGATGGTGGTTGCTATGAGCTTGCCTTTATTTACCCGTGTCGCACCGTTTGGCGCAGGCAGTGATTTAATCACCGTA
>CABSZQ010000062.1 GCA_902482195.1 uncultured Haemophilus sp. | reverse complement strand
AGTGAAAACCCTGAGTATAAATATACGCTTGCTTTTTTAGGTTATGAAGATGGCGAAAGTGCCGCAGAAATTGAATTAACATACAATTGGGGCGTAGATAAATATGAACAAGGTACAGCATATGGACATATTGCTATCGGCGTTGATGATATTTATGCTATTTGTGAAGCAGTTCGTGCAAGTGGTGGTAAAGTAACTCGCGAACCAGGCCCAGTTAAAGGTGGTACAACCGTTATTGCCTTCGTTGAAGATCCAGATGGCTATAAAATTGAATTTATCGAAAATAAAAGTTCAAAATCTGGTCTAGGTAATTAATTAAAAGTGCGGTTGATTTTTTCGATCTTTTATAACGCAGGGTTACCTGCGTTATTTATTTTAAAGGATACAATATGTCCAATTCTCAAGAAATTCCTTATCACCACCAATTAAAAAATCGTTTTCGCGGCTACTTTCCTGTCATTATTGATGTGGAAACAGCGGGATTTGATGCAAAAAAAGATGCACTTTTAGAGCTTGCGGCAATTACCTTAAAAATGGATGAAAATGGCAATTTACACCCTGATCAAAAATGCCATTTTCATATTGAACCATTTGAGGGGGCGAATATTAATCCCGAATCACTCAAATTCAATGGGATTGATATTCACAATCCATTGCGTGGTGCCGTATCTGAATTAGATGCCATCACAGGGTTGTTCCAAATGGTGCGTCGTGGACAAAAAGATGCTGAATGTCAGCGTTCTATCATCGTGGCGCACAATGCTGCTTTTGACCAAAGCTTCGTGATGGCGGCGGCTGAACGTACGGGCGTAAAACGCAATCCATTCCACCCTTTTGGGATGTTTGATACCGCAACGCTTGCCGGTTTTATGTTTGGACAAACAGTGCTCGTCAAAGCATGCCAAGCGGCAAAAATTCCTTTTGATGGTAAACAAGCACACTCGGCACTATATGATACTGAGCGTACGGCAGAATTATTTTGCTATATGGTGAACCATTTAAAAGAGCTTGGTGGTTTCCCGCATGTTGCTCAAACAAATGAAACGGAAAAAACAGCTGAAAATCAGACCGCACTTTAATTTTCAAAATTTTTTAGAAAAAAGGCTTGCAATCGTTTTCGGTTTACCGTATTTTAAAAAGTAATTCGATTTAGTTATCTAAATAAGAGAGTTTCAAATGAACTTTATCCTTCGTCACCATCATCGCCATTCAACTGAATAATCTTTCAGGCTGTTGGCGTGCTTGGAAGATTTCTTCCGAGCTGACAAGATAAAGATCAAAAAATCTTACCCCTCGGAAGGCAACTTTCGAGGGGTTTTGTTTTATTATCAATTTACAGGAGTTTATTACTATGCGACATTTAACCTTAAATCAATTTTCTTTTATGCGACCTTTTTCTTTTAATTAATCAATAAGGAACAAGAATATGTTATCGAATCCCGTTGTTATTTCAATTGTCGTGCTACTGGCGTTAAGCCTACTGCGCGTGAACGTGGTTATCGCACTTGTGATTTCTGCTCTTACAGCTGGCTTATGCGGAGACCTAGGTTTAAGCAAAACCATTGAAGCCTTTACAGGCGGCTTAGGTGGTGGTGCTGAAGTTGCCATGAACTATGCGATGCTCGGTGCATTTGCCATTGCGATTTCAAAATCTGGCATCACTGATTTGCTTGCTTATAAAATTATTACTCGAATGAACAAAACACCAACCGGCAAAAATTTAGCTTGGTTTAAATATATGCTACTTGGTATTTTGCTTTTATTCTCAATTTCATCCCAAAACTTGCTCCCAGTACACATTGCGTTTATTCCGATTGTGGTACCGCCTTTACTTTCTATTTTTAACCGTTTAAAAATCGATCGTCGTGCAGTGGCTTGTATTATTACCTTTGGTTTAACCGCAACCTATATGATCTTGCCGGTTGGCTTCGGGAAAATCTTTATCGAAAGCGTTTTAGTAAAAAATATCAATCTGGCTGGTGCTCCACTCGGTTTACAAACCAGTGTTGGTGAAGTTTCTTTTGCTATGCTTATCCCTGTTATTGGTATGATTCTTGGTTTACTCACTGCCGTATTTGTTACCTATCGCAAACCGCGCGAGTATGTTGTGACAACGGCAGAACCCACTACAGCTGAAATTGAACAACACATTGCGAATATTAAACCTATTCAAATTACCGCAAGTGCGGTCGCCATTGTCGCCACTTTTGCCACCCAGCTTTTCACAAGCTCTACAATTATTGGTGGTTTAGTCGGTTTAATCATTTTCGGGGCATTCGGTATCTTCAAACTCAAAGAAAGTAATGACATTTTCCAACAAGGCTTACGTTTAATGGCGATGATTGGCTTTGTTATGATTGCAGCGTCTGGTTTCGCTAATGTGATTAATACCACAAGCGGTGTGAAAGAGTTAGTTGATGCACTTTCAACGGGTGCGATTCAAAGTAAAGGCGTTGCCGCATTCTTAATGTTACTCGTTGGGTTATTGATTACCATGGGTATTGGTTCTTCTTTCTCAACTGTACCGATTATTACCTCAATTTATGTACCACTTTGTCTCTCTTTTGGTTTCTCACCACTTGCGACAGTGGCTATCGTAGGTGTAGCAGCAGCATTAGGAGATGCGGGTTCACCGGCTTCTGACTCAACACTTGGGCCGACATCCGGTTTGAATATAGATGGTAAACACGACCACATTTGGGATTCTGTTGTGCCAACCTTTATTCACTACAATATCCCACTATTAGCGTTCGGTTGGATTGCAGCCATGACCCTTTAATCGTTATAATCCCTGCATACATTATGCGGGGATTTTTTTATGTCTATTCAATCATTACTCAATACGCTCGAGCAAAAAGTACAGCAACTAACTCAAGCCTATCAAGCTGACTCTGATAAAAAAATCAACGCGAAATTTAACCGCACTTTATTTACCGAAGATTTTAAAACCGTCGGTTTTTATCTCAAAGAAATCCAACAAAGTTTAACGAAGCTATGTAGCCTTCCCCATCAAAATGAAGAACAAATTGTATTTATGGCTGAACATCTTTTAGGGCAATGTACCGCATTGACCGAAGCCATGAATCGCAAGCATAAAAAAACCATTCAACCGAAAATAGCAGAGCCACAAGTTGCAAGTAGCAAATCACAACATAGCATTCATCGTCTCCCTCCAAGAGAGCGTTTAGAGAAATATTATGAAGCCTTGCAGCAACTCACGGAAAAATACGAAGAAGCTAAAGCACAAGCTAATACGGCTCAAACAGATATTCAACGAGATATGCATAAGCAAACAGCCGCAATTTATTTAACGCGTCGTCAAAAATGTTTAGAAGCGATTGAGACCTTAGAAGAATACCTTGCCTTTAAAGAAGCCCAAGAAAGTGCGGTCAAAAAATAAGATATTTTTTAATAGACTGAAAAGCAAAAATCCCTAAATCTTTCGACTTAGGGATTTTTTGAATTTGATGGCGGAGGAAGTGAGATTCGAACTCACGGAGGGCGTAAACCCTCGCCGGTTTTCAAGACCGGTGCCTTCAACCACTCGACCATTCCTCCGTGATTTAAGCGAGTTGAATAATACGTTTTTTCCCCCACCCCGTCAAGCAAGAAAATAAAAAAATTATCTGACTGACTACTTTTAAATCACAATGTTTTAAAAATACACAAAATAAAAAACGGAACCTATTGGTTCCGTCTTTATTATTAGGATATTACTCTGCTTTCGCTTGTGTCGGTTCAGAATAAATATGACTAATTGCACTATGATGGCCTGCCGCGCCTTTACCATTAAAGTAATAACGAGACTCCGTCCATTCTACAATTGGGAATGGTTTAGACTCTTCATCTGGTGCTTTCGCTAGTGTCATGGCTGCTTTTGTATGCGGCACAGCTGAAATAGTACCTGCACGACCAGTGAACACATAAGAACGAGCAAACTCAGCTTTTTCTTGTGGTTTAACTTCAGCCGTTGCAACTTGAGCAACAGGTTCTGATTTATGATGCAAGCGTTCTAATGATTCTTGCACTTTCTGTTGAACCGCTTCATTTGCTGGTTGAGTAATGAAATCTAACGCAGGTTGTGCTTCAACTGATTTCTCTTCCACGACAATACCTGTTGCCGGGGTGATCACACCTTTTTTCGTTTTTTCTTGCTCAAGCAACTCATCCACCGATAAGAAATTATTTTCTTTCGGTGCATTCACTGCAGAATAATCGATGCATACTTTACCGCTTGCTAATTCTGGTGAAGCTACCGCAGCAAATAATGGCATTGGAGATTTCACTTCATTACGACGACGACGTTGATTATTCGATGCACGTAAATGACGAGGTGTACGGCGCTGACGTTCTTGACGTGGTTTATCTTCTGTATTATCAACAATGTTGTTTTCAACCACTTCATTTTCAATCGCAGGAACTTCAACGGCCTCAATCACATTCTCATTTGCATTATTTGCACTGTCATCAACACGAACGCGTTTACGTAAATCACGACGTTGACGACGTTCTGCTACCGGTTTATCTGCTTTTTCTTCTTGACGATTATCATCAGAAACATTCGCTAAATTAACCGCACTTTCTGAAATAACCTCTTCATTAACGTTGCGACGATTACGACGATTATTCACACGCTCACGAGTTGGACGCGCATTTTCTTCATCTGTATTTTTCGCATTATCGTTGTTTTCGTTATTGCGAGAACGGCGATTATTACGACGTTCTTGATTGCGACGATTATTACGATTTCCGTTTCGATTATTACGATTGGTTTGGTTTTTCTCTTCTTCTTTTGGCTCAGAAGCGAATAAACCTTTAATTGCAGCAACAATTTTCGCAAACAGTGAAGGACCTTCCGATTTACGCTCAACTGGTGCTGGTGCTGCCGTTGGGATCGATAGCGATACCGCAGCACTTTCCATCACTTGTTCAGATGTCACGGCTGCTGTTTCAATATTACGTGAAACAAGGGATTCTTCTGGTATGAATGCATCATCTTGTGCTTCATGGAATTTTGCTAAGTTGTAGCTTAATTCATTCAGTTCTTCACCTTCACGTACGCGGAACACGCTGAAATGCGGGGTTTCCATCGCTTCATTTGGCACCACGATAATCTCTACATCATGGCGTTTTTCGATGATGCTTACTGCTTTACGTTTTTCATTGAGTAAGTAAGAGGCAATTTGTACTGGCACGATAGTGTGTACTTGTTTGGTATTTTCTTTTAACGCTTCTTCTTCGATTAAACGTAAGATTGAAAGAGATAAACTTTCGTTATCACGCACTTTACCCGTACCTTGACAGCGTGGGCAAACATGGTGAGAAGACTCACCTAATGATGGGCTTAAACGCTGACGCGACATTTCCAATAAGCCGAAGCGAGAAATACGGCTGATTTGAATACGCGCACGGTCTTGACGCACGGCATCACGGATACGGTTTTCTACCTCACGTTGGTGACGAACTGGTGTCATATCGATAAAATCGATAACCACTAACCCACCTAAGTCACGTAAACGTAATTGACGAGCAATCTCATCTGCCGCTTCAAGGTTCGTATTTAATGCCGTTTCTTCAATATCACCACCACGAGTTGAACGCGCTGAGTTGATATCGATAGCTGTTAACGCTTCTGTCACATCGATCACAATCGAACCACCAGAAGGTAAACGTACTTCACGTTGGAAGGCGGATTCGATTTGAGATTCAATTTGATAGTGGCTAAATAGCGGCACTTCGCCTTGATACAGTTTCACACGATTGATGAAATCTGGACGTACAAGTTTGATGTGTGCTTTCGCTTTTTCAAATACTTTCGGGCTATCAATTAAGATCTCACCGATATCACGACGCAAGTAATCACGGATCGCACGAACGATCACATCACTTTCTTGATGAATTAAGAACGGCGCCGGACGGCTTTGTGAAGCTTGTTTAATCGCTTCCCAATGATGTAAAAGTACTTTTAAGTCCCACTGTAATTCTTCTGGTGATTTACCTACACCTGCAGTACGCACGATAAGACCAACGCCTTCCGGTACATCTAAAGAACTCAATGCTTCTTTTAATTCGATACGTTCATCGCCTTCAATACGGCGAGAAATACCACCTGCACGCGGATTGTTTGGCATAATCACCAAATAACTACCGGCAAGGGAAACAAAAGTGGTTAAGGCCGCGCCTTTATTGCCGCGTTCTTCCTTGTTCACCTGAACGATCACTTCTTGGCCTTCGGTCAAAATATCACGGATATTTGGACGACCTTGGAACACATAATCAGCAGGGAAATACTCGCGGGCAATTTCTTTTAAAGGAAGGAAGCCATGGCGCTCTGCACCATAATCCACAAAGGCTGCTTCTAAACTCGGCTCTACGCGAGTGATTTTCCCTTTGTAAATATTGGCTTTTTTCTGTTCATGACCCGGACTTTCAATATCCAAGTCGAATAAACGCTGGCCATCGACCAACGCAACGCGCAACTCTTCTTTTTGAGTCGCATTGATTAACATTCTTTTCATTGTCAATTTCTCGTTTTGAATTATCTAAAATACCTTAAAAATTAACCGCACTTTACAGATTTACTGACCTTAGCCATCGACCTCGTGTTTCTCGCGAACAGTCAATCTCACGACTGTGTGTTGCTGGGTGCATTGATAGCATACTCAATTGTTATCTAAGACAATTTTCGTAAAACAATGCGGTGTGTTAATTACGCATTGCAAGGAAGCGTTAATCTTCAAGAAAAATATGTTGATTATCAATGTCTTATGCCATTCGCCGCATTGAGTTTTGACCAACATACAAAATCGCTTTCTAAATGCCAAATTTGAGGCGCAGAAAGACGCTCTATTATCCACATTCGGGGCTAAATTAGCAAGGCATTCTTGCTATTATCACCAGGGATATTGTGATATGATTCAGCCCAATTTTTAAAGGACAGATTCAATGACTGAAAAACAAGAAAAAATCATCAATCAATCCGTCAAAATGCTCACGATTTCTGAGGATGAAGCAGGACAACGCATTGATAATTATTTATTGGCAAAATTAAAAGGTGTGCCAAAAAGTTTGATTTATCGCATTCTGCGTAAAGGCGAAGTACGTGTAAACAAAGGACGAATCAAACCTGAATATAAATTGCAAAATGGCGATGTGGTGCGAGTGCCTCCAGTTCGTGTTTCTGAAAAAAATACTGCCCCAATTTCTAAAAACTTGAATAAAGTCGCCTCCCTTGAAAGCCATATTATTTTTGAAGATGATTGTTTATTAGTATTGAACAAACCTTCTGGCATTGCGGTTCATGGAGGGAGTGGTCTGAATTTTGG
>CABSZQ010000061.1 GCA_902482195.1 uncultured Haemophilus sp. | reverse complement strand
CTTGAAAAAGAATTTGAAGGCAAAATGTACGGACACTTAAAAACAGCGGTGGCTGACGAAGTGTCAAACTTACTTGCGGGTTTACAAGAACGTTTCTATCAATATCGTAATGATGAAGCACTTTTAGACGAGATTTTACGTCAAGGTGCGGAAAAAGCCCGCGCAAGAGCAAAAGCAACCCTTGATAAAGTGTACGAAGCCGTCGGCTTTGTTGCAGCAAAATAATTTTAAACTTAATAAGCCGTGTTCTATCACGGCTTTTTTAGATAAGGAGAAAAAGATGGCCATTCAAACTGAAAAACCAATTGAATGTGTAGGTTGTAATACTTTCGATATGAAATCATTGTTTGATAACAGTGATTGTAGTTTACCTATCGAGCAGTTTTACGCGACTCGTCAAGATGCAGAAGGCGCATTGCAATATTTCACGTTAAAAGCACGTGATGTAGAAAGTGAACCTTGTCAAATTCAGTCTGAAATTCAACAGGTTGAAGAGGGGTATGTACTTAAAGCGGTTTTCACATTCTGCTGCCAAGCGGAATTAGTGATTTTCCAAATGAAGCTTGTGTAAGTGATAACTTATTCTAGAAAACAACGTTTTTTGTGACCGCACTTTCTGATATTTATGTTCCCCTGCATCGTATTATTCCTTTTTCTAATGTAGAAGGGCAGGGGAATCGTACCAGTATTTTCTTGCAAGGTTGTAAGTTAAACTGCCTTTATTGCCATAATCCAGAAACCATTCCTCGTTATGCGGAAGGAGCTCATCAAGTCAGTCTGCAGTATTTGTATGAGCAAGTGATGGAGGCGGTACCTTTCATTCGTGGTGTAACGGTTTCTGGCGGGGAACCCACCATTCATCATAAAAAGCTCGTACCATTGTTTCAAAGACTACGTGAGGAAGGGCTAACTTGCTATTTAGATAGTAGCGGCTTCTTTGAGTTTGAAGCAATTCGACCTTTAATTGATGTGACAGACAAATTTCTCTTTGACCTGAAAGGAGAAGGGCTTGGCTTACAAAGTTTGTGCTTTGATAGACAAAATCGCCAAGGCATTGTCTCTCAAAATATCATTCCTACTCATCAACATATCAAGCAAGAAAATTTAGATCGCAATTTGAAGAACTTGGCGCAATTATTGCCATTAAATAAAGTGGAAGAAGTGCGGTTAGTTTATGTGGCGAATTTTTTTGATGCAGAAAAGTTGGTGGAAAAAGTCGCTTCCTTATTGAAAGATTATCCGGATGTTTTGTTCAAAATTATTCGAATGCACACAAAAGGTGCTCGAGACGCTGAAGGGCTCAGCCCTTATGTCCCAACAGTTGAGCAGACCCAAGAACTTGAAAACTATGCGAAATCTTGTGGTCTGACCAAAATTGTGACCATTTTATAAGCAAACATATCGAAAAGTAGCAAAAATATTCCGACTTTTTACCGAAAAACAAGTAGAATAGGACAATTTTATTCACTTACTTATCTAACCAACCTAGGGGAAAAAAATGGGTATTTTAGGTAGCGTTTTAGGCATTGTCGTATTACTGGTCATTGCCGTATTATTTTCAAATAATCGTAAGGCGATTAATTTACGTACTGTATTAGGGGCTTTGGCGATTCAAATCGGATTTGCGGCCCTTATTTTGTATGTGCCGTTTGGTCGAGATGCATTACAAGCGACGGCAAATGGTGTATCAAATGTTATCGCCTATGGTAATGAAGGGATTAACTTCGTCTTTGGTGGATTATCGGATCCTTCAAATGCCGGCTTTATCTTTGCGGTGAAAGTGTTACCAATCATCGTCTTTTTCTCTGGTTTAATTTCTGTGCTTTATTACTTAGGCATTATGCAAGTTGTCATCAAAGTGATTGGTGGTGCATTGCAAGCCGCATTAGGCACATCTAAAGCAGAATCAATGTCTGCAGCAGCGAATATTTTTGTTGGCCAAACTGAAGCACCTTTAGTGGTTCGTCCTTATATTAAAAATATGACCCAATCTGAATTGTTCGCTATTATGGCGGGTGGTACAGCTTCTATCGCGGGTTCAGTGATGGCGGGTTATGCAGGAATGGGCGTCCCGTTGACTTACTTAATCGCAGCCTCTTTCATGGCTGCACCAGCAGGTTTATTATTTGCGAAAATTTTATTCCCGCAAACTGAACAATTTACCGATAAACAACCTGAAACGGATGATAGCGAAAAACCGACTAACGTGCTTGAAGCAATGGCAGGTGGTGCGAGTGCCGGTATGCAATTAGCGTTAAACGTAGGTGCGATGTTACTCGCTTTCGTGGGTTTAATTGCTTTAATTAACGGTATTTTAGGGGGCGTAGGCGGCTGGTTCGGTTACGGTGATTTAACGTTACAATCAATCTTTGGTTGGATCTTCAAACCATTAGCTTACTTAATCGGTGTATCTTGGGATGAATCTGCAATTGCGGGTCAAATGATTGGTATGAAATTAGCGGTGAACGAATTCGTGGGTTACTTAGAGTTCGCTAAATACTTACAACCAGATACAGCGGTGGTATTAAGTGAAAAAACCAAAGCCATCATTACTTTCGCATTATGTGGTTTCGCTAACTTCAGCTCTATCGCAATCTTAATCGGCGGTATTGGTGGTATGGCACCAAATCGTCGTGGTGATGTGGCTCGCTTAGGGTTAAAAGCAGTTGTCGCAGGTACATTAGCTAACTTAATGAGTGCAACTATCGCAGGTTTATTCATCGAGTTAAGCGGCGTAGCAATGTAATTAAAATGTGGTGAATTTTGACCGCACTTTATCTCTCAACACCACGAATCGTTCGTGGTGTTGTATTTTAAAGCAGGCGAAAACGTTTGCTTAAATGATTTTTTATTTATCAACAAGAGGAAAAAACAATGACTCCACATATTAATGCTCCTGAAGGCGCATTTGCAGATGTTGTATTAATGCCAGGTGATCCGCTTCGTGCAAAATATATTGCTGAAACATTCTTAGAAGATGCGAAAGAAGTGACTAACGTTCGCAATATGTTGGGTTATACCGGTACTTATAAAGGTCGTCGTATCTCTGTTATGGGTCACGGTATGGGTATCCCATCTTGCTCAATTTATGCGAAAGAATTAATTACTGAATACGGTGTGAAGAAAATCATCCGTGTTGGTTCTTGTGGTGCTGTACGTATGGATGTTAAAGTACGTGATGTCATCATCGGTCTTGGTGCATGTACTGATTCAAAAGTAAACCGTATCCGTTTCAAAGATAACGATTTTGCTGCAATTGCTGATTTTGATATGGCACAAGCAGCGGTTCAAGCAGCGAAAGAAAAAGGTAAGCAAGTTCGCGTAGGGAATCTTTTCTCTGCAGACTTATTCTACACGCCAGATTTCGAAATGTTTGATGTGATGGAAAAATACGGCATCTTAGGCGTAGAAATGGAAGCAGCGGGTATCTATGGCGTAGCAGCAGAATATGGTGCAAAAGCACTTTGTATCTGTACCGTTTCAGACCATATTCGTACACACGAACAAACTACTGCAGAAGAACGTCAATTAACCTTCAATGATATGATTGAAATTGCGTTAGAGTCTGTATTAATTGGTGATAAAGCATAATTTATCCGATTGATAGAATAAAAAAGAGCGGTCAATTTTGACCGCTCTTTTGTTTTTCTACTTCACTATTTTTCATACCAAATTCGGTTCACATAAAGCACCACTTTGCCCGAGGGTGTTTCCACATGAATTTCATCATCAACGCCTTTTCCGATTAAGGCACGTGCGACGGGAGAATCAATGGAAATCCAGTTTTTAGCGGGATCGAATTCATCGCAGCCGACAATGCGGTATTGCTTCACTTCACCTTCTTCATCTTCTAGCTCAACCCAGGCACCGAAAAACACTTTGCCTTCTTGTTTCGGGTGGTAATCCACGATTTGTAACACTTCTAAGCGTTTGGAAAGGAAATGCACACGGCGATCAATTTCACGTAAACGACGTTTACCGTAAATATATTCTGCGTTTTCACTGCGGTCACCAAGCGCGGCGGCATCTGAAACGGCTTGGGTAACTTTTGGACGTTCTTCTTTCCACAAAAATTTAAGTTCTTGGTCAAGGGCAAGCCAGCCTTGACGGGTAATGTAATTTGATTTTGCCATAATAAAAATAAAAGAAATTTTTTTGAATTATATTTGAGCCTGTTGTCTAAAACCAGTATTCTATTCCCGTTTTTATCGAATCCTTTAATAACAAAGAAGTATGACAATGTTAAATCAACAAATTAGCCAAATTATTGCGGCAGAATTAACCGTTCAACCCCAACAAATCCTCGCCGCCATTCAATTATTAGATGATGGCAACACCATTCCATTTATTGCCCGTTATCGTAAAGAAGCCACTGGTGGCTTGGATGACACCCAACTTCGTCATTTTGAAACCCGTTTAATTTATTTACGTGAATTAGAAGATCGTCGTCAAACCATCTTGAAATCTATTGAAGAGCAAGGGAAATTGACCGATGAATTGCGTGACAAAATCCATGCAACACAAAGTAAAACTGAATTAGAAGATTTGTATTTGCCATATAAACCAAAACGTCGCACGAAAGGGCAAATTGCGATTGAAGCCGGTCTTGAGCCATTGGCTGATTTACTTTGGAACGAGCCGAAGAATGATCCTGAAACGGCAGCAGATGAATTTGTAGATGCTGATAAAGGTGTAACAGACACCAAAGTCGCACTTGATGGCGCTCGCTATATTTTAATGGAGCGTTTTGCTGAAGATGCGGGCTTATTAGCGAAAGTCCGTGATTATTTAGCAAAAAATGCCGTTATTGTATCCAAAGTGATCGAAGGCAAAGAAACGGAAGGCGCAAAATTCCAAGATTATTTCGACCATCAAGAATTATTGAAAAATGTGCCTTCTCACCGTGCATTAGCCATGTTCCGTGGACGTAATGAGGGCATTTTACAATTAAGCTTAAATGCAGATCCCGATGCAGAAGAGGGAAGTCGTCAAAGTTATTGTGAAGAGATTATTCGTGATTATTTAGATGTCCGTTTCACGGGGCAGCCTGCAGATAAATGGCGTGAGCAAGTGATTGCGTGGACATGGAAAATCAAAGTTTCGTTGCATTTAGAAACGGAATTAATGGCAAGTTTACGTGAAAAAGCAGAAGAAGAGGCCATTGATGTTTTCGCTCGAAATCTGACCGCACTTTTAATGGCGGCACCGGCTGGCGCGAAAAGCACTATGGGCTTGGACCCAGGCTTACGTACAGGTGTTAAAGTCGCCGTAGTAGATAACACAGGTAAATTATTAGATACCACCACCATTTATCCACACACGGGGCGTGAAGCCGAAGCGCAAGTGGCGATTTTCAGCTTAATCCGCAAACATAACGTGGAATTAATTGCCATTGGTAATGGTACGGCTTCTCGTGAAACTGAACGTTTTGCGAAAGAAGTCATTAAAGAAATCAAAGAAAATAAACCACAAACCGTTGTAGTGAGTGAAGCTGGCGCATCGGTTTATTCTGCTTCTGAATTTGCGGCAAATGAATTCCCGAATTTAGATGTCTCTTTACGCGGTGCGGTATCTATCGCCCGTCGTTTACAAGATCCATTGGCGGAATTAGTGAAAATCGAACCGAAAGCTATTGGTGTAGGGCAATATCAACACGATGTAAACCAAACCCAACTTGCGCGTAAACTTGATGCGGTGGTGGAAGACTGTGTAAACGCGGTAGGTGTGGATTTGAATACGGCATCCGCGCCGTTACTTGCTCGCGTGGCAGGGATGACGAAAACCTTAGCGCAAAACATTGTGGAATACCGTGATGAAAATGGTCGTTTTGAAAGCCGTGCAGAATTGAAAAAAGTGCCTCGTTTAGGGCCAAAAGCCTTTGAGCAATGTGCAGGCTTTATGCGTATTGCAGGTGGGAAAAATCCACTTGATGCTTCAGGTGTCCATCCAGAAGCTTACCCAGTGGTGGAAAAAATCTTGCAAGCGACAGCACAATCTATTCAAGATTTAATGGGCAATGCGGGTGTGGTACGTCAGCTTGATGCAAAACAATTTATTGATGAGCAATTTGGTTTACCAACGGTTCAAGATATTTTCAAAGAGTTGGAAAAACCAGGGCGCGATCCGCGTGGTGAATTTAAAACCGCGGTATTCGCAGAGGGCGTGGAAGAAATCACCGATTTAAAACCAGGTATGATTTTAGAAGGTACCGTCACTAATGTGACCAACTTCGGCGCATTTGTGGATATTGGTGTTCACCAAGACGGTTTAGTACACATTTCATCATTAAGCGATAAATTCGTAGAAGATCCACATCAAGTGGTGAAAACGGGCGATATCGTAAAAGTGAAAGTCTTGGAAGTGGATGTGCCGCGTAAACGTATTGCGTTGACGATGCGATTAGATGAAAGTGCGGTCAAAAATGACGGCAAATCTGACCGCACTTTAAGTGCAAAACCAAGAAGTAATGCACCTCGTCAAGAGCGTAATCCTAGAGGAAATAGTGCGATGGGTAATGCCTTTGCCGATGCGTTGAAAAATTGGAAAAAATAATTTCGTCATTTAGATGAACATTGTGGCCAAATAGGCGTACAATGAAGGGGATCTGGTCAATCATCCAATCCCCTTTTTTATTTCAACGAAAGGAATATTCTTATGGAAAAAGGTATTCTTGGGCCACATGAAGGCAAGGAGCTGGAATTAATGTTAAGGGGCGAAAAGCAAGTGGCATTATTCAATCAGGAGCTCGGTATTCCTGACGCCTTTCTCCCTTATCTTGAGCAAGGAATGCTTCATTCAAAAACAGTGCAACGTCATATTAATGATGTTTGCTTAACCGATTTTATTGTCTATTTACCCCAATCTCTTGCACTCGCTGAACAAATGGAAGTACTACTTCCTGCAAGCACGGTGAATGGTTTTGATCCAAAAGTGGAACGTGAAATCGGCCGAATTCTTGGTTACCGAGAAAAAGATATCGAATACTATATTCAGCATTTTCAAGATAATTTAGAAAAGTATCGGCAGCAGTATAGTTAATAGATAAAATAAAAGTGCGGTTGATATTTAAGCAAGATAGGCGTATGTATATGATGAAATCCTTTTAAGGATAGAAATAAATATACGAACGATTAGAGTGAATCCTATATTAGGTGAGAGAAGATGATTATCGGAAATCCAGGGATATATGATAGTAAAGGGAATTTTAATAGCTTTGCTATTCAAATAGATAAGATTTTAGATACAGATAATTTTTCAGTAAATCTGTGTATTGATATGAATATTTACCCAACTCAATTGGCTTATAATAAAGCAAGTTATCTTATTGATTATTTTAATCCTAAATTGGAGATCTTCTCCAATATAAATGATGAGTTATTTTATTTGGATGATAGGGATTTAATGATTAATTTAATGGCAAAGGGATTTGGGTATATA
>CABSZQ010000060.1 GCA_902482195.1 uncultured Haemophilus sp. | reverse complement strand
CCTGTTTGTGGCTGTGGTCGCCGCGGCTGTGTTGAAGCCATTGCATCAGGTCGCGCCATTGAAGCTGCCTCTTCTCAATGGGATGATCCTTGTGATCCAAAAGAAGTCTTTGTGCGTTTCCGTCAAAATGATGAAAAAGCGACCGCACTTGTGACTCGTTCAGCCCAAGCTATTGCGAATTTAATTGCCGATTTGAAGATTGGATTAGACATGCAAAAGGTCGTGGTGGGCGGTAGTGTCGGGTTGGCGGAAGGTTATTTACCGTTGGTTCAATCTTTATTAAGTGAACTTCCCGCTGTTTATTACTGCGAATTAGAAAGTGCTCAATTTGGACAAGATGCAGGCTTGATTGGTGCTGCATACTGGGTAAAAGATTGCTTATTACAAGCAAAAAATACGGGAGTGGTTTATGGCTAAAAACGGCAATATTTTAAATACCATCAGCTCGTTATATCGAAGTTTAACGAAAACGGAGAAAAAAATTGCGGATGCGATTTTATTGAATCCCGATCTTGCAGTGCAAGCGCCTTTAGCTGAAATTGCCGCCCATTTAGAAGTGGGGGAGGCGACCTTTGTACGTTTTTGTCGCACTCTCGGCTTTAAAGGCTTCAGTGATTTTAAATTGGAATTATCTATTGAGCTTGCCACGAAGGATGGCAAAGATAATACCGTATTAGATTCAGATATTACCGATTCTGACAACTCTTTAAATATTGCGCATAAGCTGAAATCTGCCATCAATAACGTGATGGATGAAACCATTAATTTATTAGATTTTGAGCAGTTGGAAGAGGCAGTAAAAGCCATTCAGCAAGCAAATCGTGTTTTCTTATTTGGTGTGGGTACATCCGGTATTACCGCGGAAGATGCCAAAAATAAACTCATGCGTATCGGTGTGCAAGTGGATGCGACAGGTAACAACCATTTTATGTATATGCAGGCATCTTTATTGACGAAAAAAGATGTGGCAATTGGTTTGAGTCATTCTGGTTATTCTCAAGAAACCACTCATACCATGAAAATCGCCAAAGAAAATGGCGCCAAAACTATTGCAATTACACACAGTTTGCGTTCACCCATTACAGAATATGCCGATCTTGTTTTAGTGAATGGGAATAAGCAAGGCAAGCTACAAGGCGACTCTATCGGTACGAAGATTGCTCAATTATTCGTATTAGATTTGATTTACGCTTTATTGGTACAGGCATCACAGGAAAGTGCGGTCAAAATAAAGCAAAAAACATTAAATGTCATTTTAGAACAACGTATCAAATAGGAGAGAAAAATGCGTAACTTAAAAGGTATTTTTAGTGCGTTATTAGTATCATTCAATGAAGATGGCTCTATCAATGAAAAAGGTTTGCGTGAAATTATTCGCTATAACATTGATAAGATGAAAATTGATGGTTTATATGTAGGCGGTTCAACAGGTGAAAACTTTATGCTTTCTACGGAAGAGAAAAAACAAATTTTCCGTATCGCGAAAGATGAAGCAAAAGACCAAGTTGCGCTAATCGCACAAGTGGGTAGCGTGAACTTACATGAAGCAGTGGAATTAGGTAAATATGCAACGGAATTAGGCTATGACAGTCTTTCTGCAGTAACCCCGTTCTACTATAAATTCAGCTTCCCTGAAATCAAACATTACTACGACACCATTATTGCAGAAACAGGCAATAACATGATCGTGTACTCAATTCCGTTCTTAACAGGTGTGAACATGGGTATTGAGCAATTCGGCGAACTTTATAAAAACCCGAAAGTGCTTGGTGTGAAATTTACCGCTGGGGACTTCTATTTATTAGAACGTTTGAAAAAAGCTTATCCAAATCACCTCATTTGGGCTGGTTTTGATGAAATGATGGTGCCGGCAGTATCTCTTGGTGTAGATGGTGCGATTGGTAGTACATTCAACGTAAATGGTGTGCGTGCAAGACAAATCTTTGAATTAACCAAACAAGGTAAATTGGCTGATGCGCTTCAAGTTCAACACGTGACCAATGACCTTATCGAAGGCATTTTAGCGAATGGCTTATATCTCACTATCAAAGAGTTATTGAAACTAGATGGTGTGGATGCAGGTTATTGCCGTGAGCCAATGACAGCGAAAGCAACACCAGAGCAATTAGCGAAAGCGAAAGAGTTAAAAGCAAAATATTTATAAATTAATGGAAAAGTGACCGCACTTACTTCTTTCCTCTCTCTATCGGAGAGGAAAGAATGTCGGTGTGGTACTGATAAGGAAGGTTATTATGCGTCTCATTCCTCTGAACAATGAACAACAAGTCAGCCGTTGGGCGGCGCGTCATATTGCTGATCGAATTAATCATTTCAAACCTACAGCAGAACGTCCTTTTGTATTAGGTTTACCAACAGGCAGTACACCACTTAAGACCTATCAAGAATTGATTAAATTAAATCAAGCGGGAGAAGTGAGTTTTAAACATGTGGTGACCTTCAATATGGATGAATATGTGGGCTTACCAAAAGAACATCCAGAAAGCTATCACAGTTTTATGCATAATAATTTCTTCAACCATATTGATATTCAACCGCAAAATATCAATATTTTAAATGGTAATACCAATGACCATGATGAAGAATGCCGCCGTTATGAAGAAAAAATTAAATCTTATGGCAAAATTCATTTGTTTATGGGCGGTGTAGGTGTTGATGGCCATATTGCCTTTAATGAGCCTGCGTCTTCTTTAAGTTCGCGTACCCGTATTAAAACCTTAACGCCAGATACTATTATCGCGAATTCTCGTTTCTTTAATAACGATGTAAATCAAGTACCAAAATATGCTTTAACAATCGGTGTAGGGACATTACTTGATGCAGAAGAAGTGATGATTTTAGCAACGGGTCATAATAAAGCCTTAGCCGTACAAGCAGCCGTAGAGGGCAGTATTAATCACCTTTGGACAGTGAGTGCTTTACAGCTTCATCGTCATTTCGTTTTGGTATGTGATGAGCCAGCATTGCAAGAATTGAAAGTCAAAACAGTGAAATATTTTACTGAATTGGAAGGTCGCGCGATTCATAGTGTGTTATAAGTGCGGTTAATTTTAATTGGATTTTAGGAAGGTATGATGAAGTATGCATTAATTAACAGCGTAATCTACACGAAAAATGAAGTGTTAAGAGATTATGCAGTGGTTATTGAAGGGGAATATATTCAATCCGTTATTCCACAAAGCGAATTAGAAAGCGGGATTAAAACTATTGATTTAAAAGGTCATAATCTCACTGCAGGTTTTATTGATTTACAATTAAATGGCTGTGGCGGCGTGATGTTTAACGATCAAACAAGCGTGGAAACATTAGAAATTATGCAAGCCACGAACTTAAAATCAGGCTGTACCAGTTTCTTGCCAACGTTTATTACTGCACCAGATGAAGATATTAAACGCGCAGTAAGTATCATGCGTGAATATTTGAATAAGCATAAAAATCAAGCGCTTGGCTTACACATCGAAGGACCTTATTTGAGCTTAGAGAAAAAAGGCGTGCATCGCCCGGAATATATCCGTGAAGCGACGCCAGAGATGAAAGATTTCTTATGTGATAACGCGGATGTTATCACCAAACTGACCATTGCCGCTGAAAATCCAACGGTACAATATATTCCTGACTTTGTAAAAGCGGGTATTATCGTATCTATAGGTCATTCTAATGCGACTTATGAAGTAGCAAAAGCCGCCTTTCATAAAGGGGCAACCTTTGCGACACACTTGCATAATGCCATGTCGCCGATCAGTTCAGGACGAGCGATGGGCGTAGTTGGCGCAGTGTTAGACTCCGATGTTTACACGGGAATTATTGTAGATGGCGTGCATGTGAATTTTGGTAACGTTCGTTTAGATAAAAAAGCGAAAGGTGACAAACTTTGTATCGTGACCGATTCTCTTGCTGCTGCAGGTGCACCACCTGAATTGGAAACTTTCACTTTTGTAGGAAAACCGATTTATGTGAAAGAAGGTCGTTGCTACGATGCAAACGGTACGATTGCGGGTGCATCAATTACCATGATGGAATCTATTAAGAATGCTGTAGAGTATGTAGAAATTCCATTAGCGGAAGCAATTCGCATGAGTAACCTTTACCCAGCAAGAGCGATTGGCGTAGATGACCGTTTAGGCTCAGTTGAAGCCGGAAAAGTAGCAAACTTGGCGGTATTCACAAAAGATTATGATGTGATAGGTACCGTATTGAATGGTGAATGGAAACCAAACTAAAGTGAGGTCAAAAATAGCATTGTTTTAAACGTAATCCGATCCTTAAACCGATCGGATTATTTTTTATGGTTGTAATTCGGTGATCTTACCGGTATCCACTTGGAACAATTTTCCTTTTCCCACTTGCATCTCTTTGAGCTGGCCTTGAGTGATGGCAGTAACAAAGACTTGAGATCCACTTTGTTGCAAGCGTTCAGCTAGAAGCGCACGTTTATGTTGATCCAACTCTGAGGCAAAGTCATCAATTAGAAAGATACAATGACGTTGTTTTTGAATCATTAAATGCTCACCTTGGGCTAAACGTAGCGCACACATCAATAATTTTAATTGACCACGAGAGAGTACATCTTCCACGGGGAGTCCATTGGCTTTAAAACGGAAATCGGCTTTTTGTGGACCAGAAACCGTATAGCCAATGGCTTTATCTCGCTCAAAGTTTTGCGCCAATAATTCACCATATTCTGTCTCTTTCTCCCAGCCTTGATGAAAGCTAACAGTAATTTCTAATTCAGGTAAAAATAACTGGCAGGTTTTTTCGATCTCAGGACGTAAAGCCTCCGCGTATTCAGCGCGCCAATCACTCACTTGATGGGCTAATTTAGCTAATTCAATGTCCCATATTTTTATTGCAGAATAAGGCTGATTTTGACTGAGTGCGGCATTTCGCTGCTTTAATAAACGGTTTAAGGCGACCCAAGAGGAATGAAAGCTATTATGGTGGTGGAATAAACCCCAATCTAAAAATGCACGTCGAAAACTAGGACCACCATTTAATAGGGTAAGTCCTTCAGGCGTAATTAATTGCATGGGTAAAAGGTGTGCGAGATCGGCAATTTTATTGCCGTCTTCACCGTTTATTTTTGCAATGGTATTACCTTGACGAAGTTTTTGTAAGCCAACAGACCATAGATGCTGGCTTTCTTGAATTTGGCCAAAAAGCGTGAAATGCGGTTCGTCGTAAGAAATGATGCGATTTGCGACCGCACTTTTGAAAGAGCGTCCATGTCCGAGATAAAAAATTGCTTCTAATAAGCTCGTTTTTCCGCTGCCGTTGTTGCCGACTAAAAAGTTAAAGCCGTGATCAAATTCAAGATCTACGGCATTTAAATTTCTAAATTTTTCAACAATTAAGCGGGAAATGGCCATTATTTCTAGAGGCGCATTGGCATAATGACGTATTCTGCGCTTGCATCTTCGCTGTTTTCAATTAAGCAGCTTGATGATGCATCAGTGAGGCGAATACGTACTTGTTGGCATTTTAAGGCGTTCAATACATCTAAAATGTAAGTCACATTAAAGCCCACTTCCATTTCTTCACCTTGATAATTCACATCGACGATTTCTTCTGCCACTTCGTGTTCAGGGTTAGATGCGGTAATTTTAAGTTGGTTTTCACTTAAGTTTAAACGCACACTACGTACACGTTCATTTGAAAGAATCGAAGCTCGTACAAAAGCTTGTTTTAAGGTTTCCCAGTTTCCTTCTACGATACGCGTTGCATTACGTGGTAAAACACGACGGTAATCAGGGAAGCGACCATCAATGAGTTTTGAGGTAAATACAATGTGGTTTAAGTGGATACGAAGATTATTTGTACCAATTTGCAAACGAGCAAGTTCATCACTGCTTTCTAATAGGCGATTCAGTTCTAATACCCCTTTACGTGGCAGAATAACCGAATGAGTTTGCAGATCTTGATCTAATTCAATCGTACAAACAGCAAGACGGTGACCGTCAGTTGCAACAGTACGTAGTAAATTACCTTCGGTTTCAAATTTCATGCCGTTTAAGAAATAGCGGGCATCCTGATTTGCCATTGAAAATTGGGTTGCTTCAATTAAGCGACGTAAGGTGCTTTGCGGTAAGGCAAAATCCACTTCAGATTGCCAATCCGTTAGATTTGGATATTCTTCAGCAGGCAGAGTAGTGAGATTAAACTTACTGCGGCCTGATTCTACAATGGCGCGATCTTCTTCAAAGGTGACTGTAATTTCAAATTCATCTGATAGCGTGCGGCAAATATCTAAGAATTTTTTGGCCGGAATAGTGAAAGCACCATCTGCCGTTGAAGAAGAAAGTTGAGTATAGCTAGAAAGCTCAACTTCAAGGTCTGTACCTGTAATCGTTAAACGGTTATCTTCAATTTGTAATAACACGTTATTTAATACAGGAATATTCGGACGATTGCTCAATACGCCACAAACTTGCTGTAAGGGTTTTAGTAGATTTTCTCTTGAAATGCTAAATTGCATCATTGGCTCCTTATGCAGATAATGTGCGAATTAAATTCGCCCAATCTTCTTGAATACTGCTGTCTTTTTCACGGAATTTTGGCACTTCACGACAGGCATTTAAAACTGTCGTATGGTCGCGTTCAAAGGCTCGGCCTATTTCCGGTAAGCTTTTATTGGTTAATTCTTTTGCTAACGCCATCGCAACTTGGCGTGGGCGAGTGACTGATCTTGCTCTGCTTTTTGATTTTAAATCAGCCACTTTAATTCGATAGTATTCTGCCACGACTTTCTGAATATTTTCAATGGTTACCAAACGTTCTTGTAAGGCTAGAATATCTTTTAATGTGTCACGAACAAAATCAATATCAATGTGACCACCTTTGAAGTCTTGCATCGCTTTTACGCGGTTTAAGGCACCTTCTAATTCACGAACATTGGTGCGTAAGCGTTGGGCAATAAAGAATGCCACTTCTTCTGGCAGCTCCATATGATGTTCTTCTGCTTTTTTCAGCAAAATCGCAACACGAGTTTCTAAATCAGGTGGCTCAATCGCAGTGGTTAAACCCCAACCGAAACGAGATTTTAAACGTTCTT
This sequence comes from uncultured Haemophilus sp., assembly GCA_902482195.1. GTDB lineage: Bacteria > Pseudomonadota > Gammaproteobacteria > Enterobacterales > Pasteurellaceae > Haemophilus_D. Next base: position 410 of record CABSZQ010000060.1, on the reverse strand, counting down.
CAATTTTTTCAATTTCTTTTGGATAGCGGTCAGAGGTCAAAATAATTTGACGACCAGTTTCAAATAAACTATTGAAAATATGGAAAAATTCCTCTTGCGTTTTTTCTTTCTCTGCAAAGAATTGAATATCATCCACTAATAATGCATCAAGAGAACGATAGAATTTTTTGAATTGATCCATTTTATTATCACGCATTGCTTTTACCATGTGCTGCATAAAGTTATTAGCATGGATATAAAGCACGCGAGCATTTGGCTTATTCGCTAAAATACCATTACCGATTGCGTGTAATAAGTGGGTTTTACCTAAACCTGTCCCGCCATATAAAAAGAATGGGTTTGCCGTTGGTTCACCTGGTGCAAGAGCAAGTTTTTGACCTACTGCACGGGCGAGTTGGTTTGATTTACCT
>CABSZQ010000059.1 GCA_902482195.1 uncultured Haemophilus sp. | reverse complement strand
TGCATTGTGTTATTAAAAAAAAGAAAAGCACGCGTTAAGAACGCGCGCCAGTAATTTGTTAAGTGTGGTCAAAATTCACGACGATTTTTAACCGCACTTGAGATTAAAAAGAATCGTGATATTTCACTAAATCTTCGCGGCTAATGGCAAATACACCTAGGCCACCATTTTTTAGTTCAACCCATTCAAACGGCACATCTGGATATTGTTCAATGAGACTTACCATGCTGTTGCCCACTTCGCAAACGAGCACGCCATTTGGTGCCAAATAATCTGGCGCTTGTTTTAAAATTTGTTTTGTAATTTCTAAACCATCAACACCGGAACCTAAGGCTAATTCAGGTTCATAATGGAATTCTTCCGGCATATCTGCCAAGTCTTCTTCATCCACATAAGGCGGATTGGAGACGATTAAATCATATTGTTGACCGAAGAGATTTTGGAATAAATCTGATTGAATCGGGAAAACACGATGTTCTAATTGATGGCGAGCAATATTGATTTCTGCCACATTTAACGCATCCACAGAAAGATCGACCGCATCCACTTCAGCTTTAGGAAAGGCTTCAGCCATCGCGATTGCAATACAACCGCTTCCAGTACAAAGATCTAAAATACGTTTGGGTTCAGATTTTAAAAGCGGAGCAAATTTATCTTGGATTAATGCACTGATTGGTGAGCGAGGAATAATCGTACGCTCATCCACATAGAATTCTAATCCACAGAACCACGCACTATTCGTTAAATAAGCTACTGGCACACGTTGTTCAATACGACTTAAAACTAATTGTACTAAAGTCTCTTTTTCAGAATGAGTAAGTTTGCTACCAAATAAATCTTGCGGTAAATCGAGTGGTAATTGAAGTCCAGCAAGCACTAATTGAAGGCTTTCATCCCAAGCATTGTCATGGCCTTGCCCATAATAAATATCAGAACGGTTAAATGTGCTGTATGTCCAACGTAAAAAATCTTGAATGGTTGTTAATTCACTTGCCACATTATCTTCTAAGATTGTCGCAACAAGCTCTTGATTGTGTAAGGTTTCCATTTTGTGCCTCAATAAAAATTTTGGCTAGTTATACCATAGAATAGATGTGCTATCATTAAGCAAAATAACAAATTGAGAAAAATAATGACAGAACCAGATGATTTCGATCTTTTTCGGGCGGAAACAAAAGGGATCAAACCCATCAAGCAAGATACCTTTGTGGCACCTCGTCAAAAGAGCGGTCAAAAAAAATCCCATTTACGTGATATTCGAGAAAAAGAAGATACGCTTTTCTATTTTTCCGATGAATATGAACCCTTGCTAAATGAACATGATGGTGTCATCAAATATTTACGCGAAGGGGAAGATAGCCATTTATTGAAACAACTTCGTCGTGGCGATTTTTCACCTGAATTATTTTTGGATTTGCATGGTTTAACCCGTGAGCAAGCCAAAATGGAATTAGCGGCATTGTTGCTAGCTTGTGAAGATGAGCATGTTTATTGCGCGAGTATCATGACGGGCTATGGAACCTTTACGTTGAAAAAACAAATTCCACGTTGGTTAGTTCAGCATCCTAAAGTCCGAGCGTTACACCAAGCACCAAAAGAATGGGGTGGAGAAGCAGCGATACTTATTTTAGTGGATGTATAAAGAAAAAGTGCGGTCGAAATTGACCGCACTTTTTTTACATTTTTTCGATTGTCTTAATGCCTAATAACGCTAAACCTTGTTTTAAAGTTTTCTCTGTAAGAGAAGCGAGTTTTAAACGGCTTAATTTTACGTTTTCATCATCTGCATTTAAGATTGGGCAGTGTTCATAGAATGAAGAGAATACACCCGCCAACTCATATAAATAAGCACAGAGTACATGAGGTGTACCTTCTTTACCCACAGTTTGAACGGCTTCTTCAAATTGAAGTAATTTGATCGCTAATGCACGTTCTTTTTCATCTGAAAGCTGAATTTTCGCTTCTGCAAGAGCGGTTGGATTCACATCTGCTTTATTGAAGATTGAACGAATACGCGTATAAGCATATTGCATATAAGGCGCGGTATTACCCTCAAAGCTGAGCATATTATCCCAATCAAACACATAGTCAGTTGTGCGGTTTTTAGAAAGATCCGCATATTTCACTGAGCCAATACCCACCGCTTCAATAACCGCAGTTTTTTCTTCATCAGATAAATTGGTATTTTTCTCATTGATTAATACCGTTGCACGCTCAATCGCTTCATCTAATAAATCTGCTAATTTTACGGTACCACCAGTACGAGTTTTGAATGGTTTACCATCTTTACCCAACATCATACCGAAGTTTTTATGTTCAAGTGAGAAGCTGTCTGGTACATAACCTGCTTTACGCGTAATTAACCAAGCTTGTTGCATGTGTTGGCTTTGGCGTGTATCAGAGAACACTAATGCACGATCTGCTTTTAAGGTTTCATAACGATATTTAGCCGCCGCGATATCGGTAGTGGTATAAAGGAAACCGCCATCTTTCTTCTGAACGATTACCCCCATCGGCTCGCCTTCTTTATTCTTGAATTCATCAAGATAAACGACTAACGCCCCTTCATCTTCAACGGCTAAACCTTGTTTTTTCAGATCTTCAACGATAGCAGGTAACATCGGGTTATAAAGGCTTTCCCCCATCACATCTTTTTCAGTCAAGGTGACATTCAAACGATCGTAGTTACGTTGGTTTTGTTGCATGGTGATATCGACTAATTTTTTCCACATCGTGCGGCAATATTCATCTCCACCTTGCAATTTCACCACATAGTTACGCGCTTTTTCAGCGAACGCTTCATCTTCATCATAATGTTTTTTCGCTTCGCGATAGAATGCTTCAAGATCTTGAAGTTCCATTTCACTCGCATGTTCATTTTCCATTTTTTCAAGATAAGCAATAAGCATACCGAATTGGGTACCCCAGTCACCTACGTGGTTCGCACGAATAACGTTGTGACCTAAAAATTCAAGGGTACGAACAACGGCATCACCGATGATGGTAGAGCGTAAATGACCTACGTGCATTTCTTTCGCAACGTTTGGTGAAGAATAATCAATCACGATAGTTTGTTTTTCATTTGCGCTGACACCAAGATTTTGATCTTTTAATGCAGCAGAAACATTATTTGCTAACCAAGTTGGATTTAAGAAAATATTGATAAAACCCGGACCTGCAATTTCAGTTTTTTCAGCGACATCAGAAAGATCTGCATGATCTAATACTTTTTGTGCAAATTCACGTGGATTTAAACCTAGTTTTTTAGCAGCAGCCATGATGCCGTTTGCTTGGTAGTCGCCAAATTGTGGTTTACCTGATTGGCGAATAAGCGCATCACATTGTTCATCTGCGCCAGCAGCAATCATCGCTTGTTTAATTTTATCGGATAAAATAGATTGAATATTCACGGTTTTTCCTAATCTTGAAATTGAATAATGAAAATAATCGGCTATGATACCGTTGTTTATAGATTTCTCAAAGTAAGAGCAGGAGAAAATGTCAAATTTAATGGAAAAATCGACCGCACTTTATCAGGAGTTGCCTTTATTTCAGGAAAAAATTCAGCAATTAGCTGCCGTCATGAAAGTGAATTTAGCGGATTATCAAATTGATCATTTAGCTTTAAGAGCAAATACTGAAGAAAAAGCAAAAAATTGGCTGACAGAGTTATTAAAGTGCGGTAGAATTTTAAGCGATAATATCGTCAATGGGCGTCCTATCTATTTGATTGAATTAGATGAGCCAGTTGATTTCATTGGTCAGCCTGTCGATGTTATTGAATTACCGTTTCCTAAAAATAAACAATATCCCCAAGAAACTTGGGAACATATTGAAATTGTAATGTCGTTTTTATCTCATGAATCTGTTGAGGATTGGGTTAATCGGATTTGCAATAGGTTTTTATGGAAGGAACTAACTCAATTAACCATGAAGGTGAGCGAACCTAAGGTGGAAGGGGAGCAATTGCCCAATCCATCCATTGCAGTGAGTTTTGTTGATAAAACAGAAAATCACGTTTGCATAAAGGTTCATCCTTATACAATAAAGAAAATACTCGAGGTTTAGTGTAATGAAAAAAATTACCTTAGCATTAACTGTCTTATTAAGTTTAGGTTTATCAGCTTGTTCATCTCAATCACAAAAAGATGAAAGCGCTTATAAAGGTCAAGTTATCTTCACTGAATTCCAAGGTGATGATGTAAAATTAACCGTTCGTAAAAACGACTGCTCATACAAACAAGAAGGTGAAACAGAAGTTATCGTTCACAAATACGATTCAACTTTAGTAACTGGTGCTTGTGTGAAAGTATCTGACAACGGTCAAGGCGTGAAAAACGTTTCTACTTGGTCTCCAAGAAACCCAATCTAATTTATTTTTAGAAGGTTAGCTTTATGAAAAAAGTAACAGTAGCATTAGCACTTATGATGTCTATTGGTTTAACGGGTTGTGCAAACACTGATGTTTTCAGTGGTGATGTGTACTCAGCAGATCAAGCCAAAGAAGCGCGTTCAATTAGCTATGGTACAATTGTATCTGTTCGCCCAGTTAAAATCCAAGCTGATAATAATGGTGTGATTGGTTCAGTTGGTGGTGGTGCTTTAGGTGGTATCGCTGGTAGCACAATCGGTGGTGGTACAGGTCAAGCCATTGCAAGTGTAATTGGTGCAATTGGTGGTGCTATTGCCGGTAGCAAAATCGAAGAGAAAATGAGCCAAGTTAATGGTGCAGAAATTGTTATCAGAAAAGATAACAGAGAAGAAATCGTTGTGGTTCAAAAAGCCGATCCAAGTTTTCAAGCTGGTCGTCGCGTAAGAATCGTTGGCGGTTCATCATTAAATGTTTCTGTTATCAACTAACTAAAATTAGAAATAGAAAAAAGCGAGCCATAATTCGGTTCGCTTTTTTTATGTTTTAAATCAAAAGAAAGTGCGGTTGTTTTTTGCTTGAAAGTCAAAAATATGATACAACTATCAACCGTTATTTCACATCAACAATAGGAAGCAAAATGTCAAATTTACAACAAGTTATTGAAGCTGCATTTGAAAAACGTGCGGAAATTACCCCTAAAACAGTTGATGCACAAACTCGTGCCGCAATCGAAGAAGTGATCGAAGGATTAGATAGCGGTAAATACCGTGTTGCAGAAAAGATTGATGGTGAATGGGTGACTCATCAATGGTTGAAAAAAGCAGTATTATTATCTTTTCGTATCAATGATAACCAAATTATTGATGGTGCAGAAACTAAATACTATGATAAAGTAGCATTAAAATTTGCTGACTATACCGAAGAGCGTTTTGCTCAGGAAGGTTTCCGTGTCGTACCTTCTGCAACAGTACGTAAAGGCGCATACATTTCTAAAAACTGTGTATTAATGCCATCTTATGTCAATATCGGTGCATACGTGGGTGAAGGTACCATGGTTGATACATGGGCAACGGTTGGTTCATGTGCACAAATTGGTAAAAATGTTCACTTATCTGGTGGAGTAGGCATCGGTGGTGTATTAGAGCCATTACAAGCGAACCCAACCATTATCGGCGATAACTGTTTTATCGGTGCACGTTCTGAAGTGGTTGAAGGCGTGATTGTTGAAGATGGTTGTGTGATCTCTATGGGCGTATTCATTGGTCAATCAACTAAAATCTATGATCGTGAAACGGGTGAAGTGTTCTACGGTCGCGTTCCTGCGGGTTCTGTGGTTGTTTCAGGTAGCCTCCCATCAAAATGTGGTAAATACAGCTTATACTGTGCAGTGATCGTGAAAAAAGTTGATGCAAAAACTTTAGGTAAAGTAGGTATCAACGAATTATTACGTTCTATTGAAGAGTAATTAAAATCCTATAAAAAAATGACCGCACTTTATATAACAAAGAGCGGTCATTTTCTTTTCTAAATTAGCGAATTATTTTTTTCTTGCTAACATTGTCGCAAATTTTAATTTAATGCGATTGCCGTTTTCATAGGTTTTATGTAATTCGCCCATATTTTCGTTATATTCTAAGAATTCCCAATCTTTGTAGTATTCTTTTAATTCACCTTCAGAGAACGTAAATGAGAAGGCTAATGGACAAGGCACTTCAGGCGTGGACATGGCTGCAACAATTAAGTTATAACCACCTGGGTTGGTGTGTTCTTGCATATTCTTAATAATGGCTGGAATTCGCTCACGGTTTAAGAACATAAATACCACGGTTGATAAAATGAAGTCGTAGTTTTCTTGAATATTGGCAGTGTTAATATCATAAACAGCGGTCTTAATATTCAAGTTTTCTTTGTCTTTAGTTTCATTTAAGAAGGCGATGCTGTTTTCGTTGTGATCCCAAGAGGTTACATCATAGCCTTTTAAACTTAAATAAAGCGAATTACGACCTTGTCCGCAGCCTAAATCTAGCACTTTACAAGGTTTGATAATTTTAGCGGCATCAACCACATCACCATGCGTTGCGGTCATATTATATTTTTTGCTGAAGTAATCTTCTTTTGTGCAATAGAAACCAAGCGTACATTCTAAGTCATCAGAAAGGGCTTCAACTCGGTGCCAGGCTTGTGGCTCAACAAATGGAATATCACTTTCTGGGGTGAAAATATGTTCAGCAATGACATCGCCATTTTCAGTTAGCTCATAAAACTTAAGTTTACCTTTTAATACCGTAAGCTTGCCCCAAGTTCCCACTTTTGTATTGTGTTTTTCTTGGAACATTTTAGGTAATTTATCTTTTGTCCAAACCGGCATTTGTTTATAGCAGATAAGTTCGTTTGTCATAATGAATTCCTTTTAATTTGCATGATAAATAGCTGATTGATATGGTAGGGTATTTGATTCTGTTTGGCAATAAAAAAGGCGACCGAAGTCGCCTAAATATTAAATTATTTTACTTGCATACCTGCAGTGACACCGCTATCCGCTGAAAGTAAGAATAAATCACTTCCGCCAGTACCAGCAGAAAGAATCATCCCTTCCGATACACCAAATTTCATTTTACGCGGTGCCAGGTTTGCAACCACAATAACAAAACGACCTTCTAATTCTTCAGGTTTGTTGTAAGCAGCTTTAATACCAGAGAATACTTGGCGAGTATGATCGCCTAAGTCTAATTCAAAACGCAAGAGTTTATTTGATTCAGGTACTGCTTCGCATTTCAGTACTTTTGCCACACGCATATCGATTTTAGCAAAATCATCAATGGTAATGGTGTCAGCAATTGGTTCAACATTTGAAAGTGCGGTCGCTTTTGCTGCTGTTTTTTCTGTCTCTTTGTTTGCTTCAGCGAAAAGTGCTTTAGTTTCTTCTACAACAGCATCAATTTGTTTTTTCTCTAAACGCGAGAAAAGCGCTTTAAATGGAGTAAGTTGATGACCTAATAAAGGCTGTGCAATATTATCCCAAGTCAGTTCTGTTTGTAAGAACGATTCTGCACGTTCAGCCAGTTTTGGAAGAACCGGTTTTAAGTAAGACATTAATACACGGAAAAGCTCGATAC
>CABSZQ010000058.1 GCA_902482195.1 uncultured Haemophilus sp. | reverse complement strand
CTATTATGGGGGCGAAGAAAAATCCAGTGGGCGTCATTTACAGTAAGGATCTATGGCGAAAAGTTGAAAGCTAAAGCTGATTAAGAAAGTTGTTCATGATTTGGTGAACAACTTTTTTATTAAATTTTATGAAAAGCGTAGAGTAACACTATTTACTTTTTATTTTTATGCGATACAATACACAACAAATCAACCTAGAGGGAAATCCTTATGTTAAAAATGAATGATTTGGTTAAGCTTAGTCAGACACCAAAATCCACGGTGCTGTACTATGTGAAAGAAGGTTTGTTGCCAGAGCCGGTGAAAGATAAACCGAATTTTCATCTCTATGATGAACATTGTGTGAAGTTACTCAGCTTTATTAAATATCTACAAAGCAATTTCAATGCGACGATTTCACAAATTAAAGCACTTTTTGCTCATCCTCATTTTGATTGGAATAACCCTTATGAAAGCCTTATTGGATTATTGGATATCATCATGGGGGCAGAAAATGAGGTATTCACTATTGAGCAATTATGTGAAGAATTTCATCTTTCCGCTAAACAAATCGAAGACATGGTAGCGGAAGGCTTATTGAATCCTCGTGAAGGCATTTTTACGGCAAAAGAACGCGATATTTTGGCGATCTTGGCTCGTTGTGATGAAGCCGAAATGGATGTAGTGAAAGCTTATTTGGCTGCTGCAAAAATGTTAGCGGAAAAAGAGGTGAATGTGACTTTAGCTGCATTAGCCAATAGTGAACAAAAAGATGAAAAATTAAAACACTTATTTGATTTATTGTTGGTGTTAAAACCTTATCTCTTGAATATGAAAACCTTTAATCTTTATCAAGCGGAGAGTGCAAAATGAAACTCTTAAAATATGCTGGCTTTGTGCCTTATTTAGCCATTGCCTTTATTAATGCCAGTGTGGATTTGGCACATAAAATTACCATTCAAAATGTATTACTGAAGAGCTTTTCAGGGGAGAGTTTGGTGGTTTTAACGGCATTAATTAATGCGATGATTTTATTGCCGTTTATTTTCTTATTTTCCCCGTCGGCATTTATTAACGATAAGTTTTCTCGCACCAATGTGATTCGTTATAGCAGTTTAGCGGCAGTGGCGATCAGTGCGGGGATTTTATTGAGTTATATGACGGGCATGTTTGCGCTTTCCTTTGTACTCACATTGATTTTAGCAGCGCAAAGTGCGGTCTATTCTCCGGCCAAATATAGCATTATTAAATCGATTGTGGGTACTGAAAATATCGGTATGGCAAACGGTGTGATTCAAGCGCTCACCATTGTGGCCATTCTATTTAGTTCTTTTGCCTTTTCTTTCTTCTTTGAAGCGCATTATGTGGCATCAGATGACCCGAATGAAGTATTACAAAGTGTTTGGGTGATAGGTGTAGCATTAGTATTACTGAGTGCACTAGAAGCCTATTTTGCTTTTAAAATTCCATTCTTTAAACAAGAAGCTGAAAATACAGAAGGTCAGTTTGATATGAGAAAATACCTTTCTTTAGGGTATTTAAAAGATAACGTTCGCACATTAAAAGCAGATCAAAATATTTGGTTGAGTGTCATTGGATTAAGTCTCTTTTGGGGTGTGTCACAAATTATTGTGGCAGCGTTCCCTGCACATTATAAAGCGATGTTCAATGAAGATAATGCTGTTGTCATTCAAGCAATTTTAGCGGTAAGTGGCGTAGGACTAGTGCTTGGTTCATATCTTGCTGGACGTGCTTCTCGTTTGCATATTGAGTTAGGTATTGTGCCGCTTGGTGCATTGGGTATTTGTGTGTCGTTATTCTTCTTAACCCTAGCCCAAAGTGGGGTGGTATTAGCACTTTGTTCTTTTGTCTTTGGTTTCTCTGGCGGTTTATTAATCGTGCCATTAAATGCGACCATTCAGTATTTTGCACCGGAGAAAATCAGCGGCAAAATCATGGCAGGTAACAACTTTGTACAAAACGTGTTTATGGTGGTTTTTTTGCTATTAAGTATTGTTTTTGTACAACTTAATGTTTCGACTCAAGGTTTATTCTTAGTGACGTCTGCTGCATGTTTTGCTGCGAGTCTATATACCATGTCGAAAGTACCCCATTTATTTACGCGTTTATTCCTACTCTTTGCGTTAAAAGCGAATTACCGTTTTCATGTGGGTGGGTTAAAAAACCTTCCACAAAGTGGTGGCGTGTTGTTATTAGGTAACCATATTAGCTGGATTGACTGGTTAGTGTTACAAGCGGCTAGCCCGCGTGCGATTAAATTTGTGATGTATCGTCCAATTTACAACAAATGGTATCTCACTTGGTTCTTCCGTATTTTCAAAGTCATCCCAATTGGTGGGGGGGCAAGCCGTGAATCTATTGAAACCATTCGTGAATATTTAGCTCGTGGTGAAGTGGTGGCGTTATTCCCAGAAGGCCATATCAGCTATAACGGTCAAATTAATGAGTTCCAAAAAGGCTTTGAGCACGTATTAAAAGATTTAGAGAATGTGACGACTGTTCCGTTCTATTTACGTGGATTATGGGGTAGCAGCTTCTCTCGTGCCGATTCTTTCTATAAGAATTTAACTAAACGCCAAGGTAAACGTGAAATTTTAGTAGCATTTGGTAAACCAATTCATGGCTTTATTGATGCGACAGCGATGAAGCAAAAAGTACTCGAACTTTCTTTCTCCGTATGGGAAAAAGTCATGAGTAAACGTAAACCGCTAATGCATCATTGGTTGAATTCAGCAAAATCAAATTTATTCAAAGAAGTCGCGGTGGATGCGCAAGGCACTAAACTGAATAACCTGAAATTTATTGCTGCAGTATTGATGTTTGTGAAAACCTTGAAAGCTGCTTTAGGGAATGAAAAAAATGTTGGCGTGTTATTACCAAGTTCATCAATCGGGGCAATTATCAATATGACCTTAATGGTGATGGGCAAAGTACCGGTAAATTTAAACTACACGCTAAGCCCTGAGGTGATGGAAAAAGCGTTGAAGAAAGCCAATATTTCGCAAGTCATTACCTCTGAAAAATTCTTGGATAAGTTGAACGCAAAAGGTTTTGACTTTAGCCAAGTGGTGGCTGATAAAGCCCTCTTTATGGAAAATTTAGGGAAATCGATCACTAAAGCGAATAAAGTGCGGTCATTTTTAACTGCGTTTTTGGCGCCACAATGGTGGATTAAATTACGCTACTTTGCAGACGTAAGCTTAGAAGATAATGCCACCATCCTATTCAGTAGTGGTAGTGAAGGTGATCCGAAAGGCATTGAATTAAGCCATAAAAATTTACTGACTAACATTAAACAGATCGGTGAATTATTAAATTTCCATAAAGATGATGTGATTTTGAATTCCTTACCAATTTTCCACTCATTTGGATTAACCGTGACAACCTTATTGCCATTGTGTGAAGGCATTAAAATGGTGAGTGTGGCGGATCCAACAGATGGGGCGACAGTAGGAAAAATGTGTGCTCGACATCGGGTGAGTATTTTATTTGGGACTTCAACTTTCTTTAGATTGTATGTACGCAATAAGAAATTCCATCCGTTAATGTTACAAAACGTGCGTATGGTTATTGCGGGTGCCGAAAAATTGAAAGCAGATGTAAAAGAAGCCTTCAAACTTAAATTTGGCTTGGAAATTTACGAAGGTTATGGCGCAACTGAAACAGCACCGGTAGCCAGTGTCAATATGCCTAATTTACTTGATCCGGAAACCTTACAAGAGTTTACCTTTAATCAAGCCGGTACAGTTGGTATGCCATTACCAGGCACTATTATTAAAATTGTGGATCCGGAAAGCTTGCAGGAATTACCAGTCGGAGAAGACGGCTTGATTTTGATTGGTGGTGGACAAGTGATGAAAGGTTATTTGAATGCACCAGAAAAAACAGCAGAAGTGATTGTTGAAATTGATGGTGTGCGTTATTACAAAACCGGTGATAAAGGCCATATCGATCATAACGGCTTTATTACCATTGTGGATCGTTATTCTCGATTTGCTAAAGTCGGCGGCGAAATGATCAGCCTCGGCAGCGTGGAAGAGAAACTTTCACAAGTATTTGATGAAGAAACTCAATTTGTTGCCGTTGCCTTGAGCGATGATAAAAAAGGCGAGAGCATTGTGCTTTTAATTAAGTCTGCGCTTTCTTTAGATGAGATCAATGAACGCATTAAAGGATTAAATGTTCCGCCAATTATGCTACCAAGCCAAGTCTTCTTAGTGGATGAAATTCCAATGCTCGGAAGTGGTAAAGTGGATTTTAAAGGCGCGAAGAATCTGGCGATGAGTTTGGTTAAGTAAAGAACATCGTAATAAATAAAAGAGCGGTCAATTTGACCGCTCTTTTTTGTTATTAAATGAACCTCATTTAGGTATTTTCAGCATTTTTAACCTTACATCAACGTACCGACATATTTTAACATGACCCCAGCGGCAATAGCCGAGCCAATTACACCAGCAACGTTCGGCCCCATCGCGTGCATAAGGAGGAAGTTTTGGTTATCCGCTTCCAATCCGATTTTGTTAGAAACACGAGCAGCCATAGGAACAGCAGATACACCAGCAGAACCAATAAGCGGGTTAATTTTGTTTTTGCTGAATTTGTTCATCAATTTGGCCATTAATACACCGCTACCTGTACCGATTCCGAAAGCAATCACGCCAAGAATCAAAATGCCCAACGTTTGCGGTTGTAGGAATTTATCTGCAATCAGTTTAGAACCCACAGATAAGCCAAGTACGATGGTTACGATATTAATCAAGGCGTTTTGTGTGGTGTCGCTTAAACGTTCAACTACGCCACTTACGCGCATGAGATTACCGAAACAGAACATCCCAAGTAATGGGGCTGCATCCGGTAAGAGTAAACCAACGAGCAACAGCAAAATCACCGGAAACAAGACTTTTTCTCGATTACTCACATGGCGCATTTGCGTCATGCGGATTTTGCGTTCTTCTTCTGTAGTTAACGCTTTCATAATCGGCGGTTGAATCAACGGCACTAGTGCCATGTAGGAATAGGCTGCCACGGCAATAGCACCAAGCAATTCAGGCGCAAGTTTGCTAGTGAGATAAATCGCTGTTGGGCCATCAGCACCACCGATAATACCGATAGATGCGGCTTGAGGTAGTGTGAATTCGATAATACCGAAATAATTTAGCGCTAGTGCACCGAGTACGGTAGCGAAAATACCGAATTGAGCAGCCGCACCAAGTAGCAATGTTTTTGGATTGGCTAATAACGGACCAAAGTCTGTCATTGCCCCTACGCCCATAAAAATGACTAATGGTGCAATGCCGTAGTTGATCGCAACTTTATAGAATAATGCCAAAATACCGGCGCTATAACCCATATCTACAGATAACGCTTCTAATTGATTTATCATCGATATCGGCGCAGAATTTAGTGCTGTTTTAATTGCAGCAAGATCGGGTGAAACACCCAATTGTGAAGCGATTACGGCAATTTGTTCTGGTGAGCCGAGATGAAGCAAATTCTCCAATGCTGTCATAGCAAGACCTGCCTCAGGGATATTGGACAATAGTCCGCCGAAACCAATTGGTAGTAACAACAAAGGTTCAAATTTGCGTGAGATGGCAAGCCACAGCAACAGTAGGCTCACAGCGATCATCACTGCTTGCCCCCATTGCAGATGGAATATACCCATCCCTTTAATTAACGCAATAATACTCTCCATAGACCATTCCTTATGCTAAGGTCATCACGGTGTCACCTACGGCGACAGCATCACCGGCTTTGACACAAATGCCACGTACGGTACCAGCCTGTGCGGCTTTCACTTCGGTTTCCATTTTCATGGCTTCGAGAATGAATAATACATCGCCAGCTGCTACGGTTTGACCTTCTGTTGCAACAACTTTCCAAATATTACCCGCCATCGGCGCTGTTACCGGTGTGCCACCCGTTACTGGAGCAGGAGCTGCTTGTGGCGCAGCTTGAGGAGCTGTAGTCGCAACATGAGAAATATCGCCACCTTCGCTTACTTTCACCACAAAGGCTTTACCTTCCAATTCCACAGTATAAATAGCGGAGCCAGAAGCAGCTGGTGCAGCTTTAGAAACAGGTTTATTTTCCACCGCACTTTCATTGCCGGTAGGGGCTGGTTCAAAGGCGGCAGGGTTGTTGCGGTTTTCTAAGAATTTCCATGCAATTTGAGGGAAGAGTGCCACGATTAAAGCATCATCTACAGCGTTGTCTGCCAATTTCACCCCTTTCGATTTAGCTTGTTCTGAAACTTCCGCTTCAATTTTTGCCATTTCAGGTGCAATGTGATCGGCTGGACGGTCAGTTACTGGTGCCGCACCTTCTAATACTCGAGCTTGCAATGCGCTATCTACCGGTGCAGGTGTTTTACCGTATTCACCTTTTAAAATACCGGCAGTTTCTTTGGCGATAGTTTTGTAGCGTTCGCCAGTGAGAACGTTAATAACCGACTGTGTACCAACAATTTGAGAGGTTGGTGTAACGAGTGGAATGTAGCCCAAGTCTTTGCGCACGCGTGGGATTTCTTCTAATACTAAATCTAATTTATCGGATGCATTTTGTTGTTTTAGCTGGTTTTCCAAGTTGGTGAGCATACCGCCTGGCACTTGTGCCACTAAAATACGGCTATCTACACCGCGTAATTGGCCTTCAAATTTGGCATATTTTTTACGCACATTACGGAAATAGGCAGCAATTTTTTCCAAGCGAGGAATATCCAAACCGGTGTCATATTCAGTGCCTTGTAAGGTGGCGACTAGGGATTCAGTTGCAGGGTGACCATAAGTTCCAGACATAGAAGAAATTGCCGTATCAATACCATCTACACCAGCTTCAACCGCTTTTAATAGCGCCATTTCTGCCATACCAGTAGTCGAATGGCAGTGTAAATGCAATTCTACGTCGAAACGTTTTTTGATTTCACGTACTAAGTCTGCCGCCGCCATTGGATTTAAAATACCTGACATGTCTTTGATGACCAAACTGTCGATACCGATTTCAAGTAATTGTTCTGTGGTATCGAGCCAGGTTTGCATGGTATGAACTGGGCTGGTGGTATAACTTAAAGTCCCTTGAGCATGACCACCAAATTTACGTACTGCTTGCAACGCTGCTTTCATATTACGCGGGTCATTGAGCGCATCGAATACGCGGAAAACATCCATACCATTTGCTACACAACGTTCTACGAAACGTTCTACTACATCATCAGCATAGTGGCGATAGCCTAATAGGTTTTGGCCACGTAATAGCATTTGTAATGGAGTTTTTGGACAAGCTTTTTTCAATTCACGCAAACGAACCCAAGGATCTTCACCTAAAAAGCGAATACAGCTATCAAATGTTGCACCGCCCCAAGCTTCCAACGACCAATAGCCAATATCATCTAATTCATGGGCAATTGGTAGCATATCATCAAGACGCAAACGCGTTGCGAAAAGTGATTGGTGGGCATCTCGAAGCACCAGTTCTGTCATTTTAATTTTTTTAGTCATAGTAAAATCCTTATGT
>CABSZQ010000057.1 GCA_902482195.1 uncultured Haemophilus sp. | reverse complement strand
TTTTTTTTCCACTTGTGGCAGAAGTTCTTCTTTTGGATCGTGGATTAATAATCCATTTTCCGCATCTAAACGCCATGCACGAGGATTCAGGTTGTTCCCTGTTAAAAGAATATACTGGTTGTCCACCCAAATCCCTTTGAGGTGATAAGTGTTATCGCCATCTTTCCATAAACGCACAGTTAAATGGCCATTTTTAATGTAAGCATCAAATTTCTCGCAGAAACGACGAAGATTGCTTTCATATAAATAAGGCAATGCACCTGCCATTTTAAATGGCTGCTCTGGTGGAATATAGAAATCGTTCGCGACTTTATCACCCACGATAATTTCGACACGCTTTCCTTGCTCTAATAAGCGGGCAAGTTTACTTCTTAGTGTGCGAGGGAAGTTGAAATAAGGGGTGCAAATCACCAATTTTTCCTGCACTTGTAAGAATAAATCTTCGATAACTTGATTTAATTCATTGCCTGATGCACCTAAACCAAAAAGTGGTGAAATGGTTAAAACATCGGAAAAACCAACCGCACTTTCTAGCTGATATTCAGCATGAGCCGCTAAGTTTTTACGATAAGCTTTTATTGCACTACGAATTTCTTTGGTGCGCGGGCGATTAGCCACATCTAATGGATGTACTGCGCTGAAATCCAATAAATAATCATTGATGAAATTAACCATAGAGTCTGCCAGTGCAGCATTATGGATTTTTTGATAGCGGTCGTAACGGTATTTATCTTGTTGTTGTAAATACACGTTATTGATGCTTGCGCCGCTATAAAGCACGGTATCGTCAAAGATAAAGCCTTTAATATGCAACACGCCGAAGACTTCACGGGTATTAATAGGTACACCGAAGAACATATTGGGTTCATCAGGAAGTTGATAGGTTTGGCGTTGTTCACAATACCAATCAGCGTTAGTAGCTGATTTTTCTGCACCGAGTAAATTGCGTTGTCCGCGATGCCAATCCACTAAAATTTTCACATCCAATTCTGGATGATCTTGTTTTACGCGATAAATTTCATTGAGAATTTCTTGTCCCGCTTCATCTTTTTGCCAATAAAGTGCGGTCACGTAAATGCGTTTTTTAGCTTGGCGAATTAATTCTATAATTTGTGCTTTGAATTCAAGCGGACTAAACAGAAACTCAACCTGTTCTGCCTGTAAAGGGAGAAAAGGCAAATTTTTTAAATTTTGTTCTGCTCGTTTAGCTTTATTGATTAACATAATCGATCTCTACACTAAAAATTAATGCTCTAGTTTACAATATTTCCTTTGTGGATTGATAGAAAAAAGGTTTTTTTTCGTTATAATGCTCACAAATTTTCGCATTTTTTGGCGAATTATTATCCAATTTTTCCTTCGAGAAGCAAATTATGAGCAATTCACGCAAACCATCATTCCAAACAAATTCCACCAAATCTTTTCAAGAGCGTAGCCCAAAACGTGCATTTAATGACAAAGAACGTCGCTTTGATGAGCATCGTAATAATGAAAAACGTGAGGGAAATCGACCGCACTTTGATAAAAAACGGGATGATCGCAAACCTTCTCGTGGCTTCCAACAGCAAGAAGTGAGAGAACCAAAAATTGCTGAACTTTCATTAAATAAAGCCAATGGTGAAAGGGGCTCGGTAAAAGTAATGGTGAAAAGTACTGGCGTGAGTTATAAACCGAAAGAAAAGAAAACAGGCGCATTATCACCACGGGCACCAGAGAAAATTAAAAAGAACCGTGCTGAAGAAATGAAAGTGTATGGTGAAAATGCGTGCTTAGAATTGTTTGCAGAGCGTCCGGAGAGCATTGTTCGCGTATGGGCAACGGTGCAAATGGCACATCGAATTGGCGAGATTTTCAGTTATTTAGCCGCGAATAAAAAAGTGTATCACGTGGTGGACAGCGATGAGCTAAGCTTAGTAAGTGGCACTGAGCATCATGGTGGCATTTGTATGCTAGTGAAGAAGCAACGTACTTTCTCTTTGCAAGGTTATTTAGATGTCCCGCGTCAAGAAGACTGCTTAGTGGTGCTTGATCAAGTTAATAATGCGCAAAACTTAGGTGGCGTTGTGCGTACTTGCGCCTTCTATGGCATTAAAAATGTGGTAACAAATCAAGTTGAACCGCTTTATGCGCCTGCTGCGATGCGTGTAGCTGAAGGCGGGATGGAACATATTCGTATTTTAGAAACAGAAAGTACTGAAATCGCTTTAGAGGCTTTACGTAAGGCTGGTTATCAGATTATTCATGTATCAACTAATAAACAAGGTATTGCGTTGGAACAACTCAAATTTGCAGCCAAAGTTGCATTAGTATTGAGTGAAGGTAGCACAGATGATATTCGTGATAAACAAGATGTAAATGTGCGTCTTTCTTTAAGTAATCCATTAAAAATCGGATTAAATATTGCGGTAAATGCAGGAATTTTATTAGCACATTGGTATGTAAAATAACCTCAAGTGCGGTTATTTTTACACTTATTTTCAAGGCTGGCTGATGTCAGCCTTTTTCTTTTTTAAAATGAGTGTCACTCAATTTTTCATCTTTCTTTCATAAAGTTTTTGGGGGAAGTTAGACAAAAGATCTATACTATTCCGAGTAGTTATTTAACAGGGAGTTTTTATGCCTGAACGTTCAGCCAATATTAGTACACATGATCCTTTCGGAAGTTTATTAGGTTATGCTCCGGGTGGGATTGCGATTTATTCATCAGATTATCATACAGCCGATGAGAAAGAGTATCCAGATGATGCTGCCTTTCGCAGTTATTTAGGAAGAGAGTACATGGGCTATAAATGGCAGTGTGTGGAATTTGCGCGCCGTTATTTATATCTCAATCATGGCATGGTGTTTACTGATGTAGGAATGGCTTACGAGATCTTTTCTCTACGATTTTTACGTCAAGTGGTAAATGATGCCTTATTACCCTTACAAGCCTTTGCAAATGGTTGTAAACGTAAACCTGAAGCTGGTGCATTGTTGATTTGGCAAGAAGGTGGTGAATTTAAACATACGGGGCATGTGGCGATCATTACCGAGGTATTAGAAGATAAAATTCGCATCGCTGAGCAAAATGTGATTCACTCTCGCTTACCAAGCGGGCAGCAATGGACACGAGAACTTCCAATGACAGTTTCAGAAACGGGGTATTTTCTGCATGATACCTTTGATGATACCGAAATTTTAGGATGGATGATCCAAACAGAAGATACAGAATACAGCCTGCCGCAGCCAACACCAGAAAAAGAGAAACTTGAGATTCATGCTGAACATATAGAAAACAATGGTCAGTTTGAGCATAAATGGCTGAATGAGCAAAACGAATTTGAAGCGGCATATGTGAAAGCAATGGGTGGGCATAAAGTCAGCCATTCGGATCAATATCGCTATTTTACGATATCTGAAACAGCACAACATGAGTTAATTCGTGCAACCAATGAATTGCATTTAATGTATTTGCATGCCACAGATAAAGTCTTAAAAGACGATAAGTTATTACAATATTTTAATATTCCTAAATTGCTTTGGCCTCGCTTACGGTTATCTTGGCAAAATCGCCGTTATCAAACTATTACGGGGCGTTTAGATTTCTGCATGGATAGTCGTGGATTGAAAGTATATGAATACAATGCAGATTCAGCTTCTTGTCACGCTGAAGCTGGTGAGTTTATGAATCGATGGGCAATTCAGGGTGGATTGAATATAGGCGATAATCCTGCCGATGGCTTACGTAATGCATTAGCGGATTGTTGGAAACATAGTGAAGCCACGCCACTTGTTCATATTATGCAAGATCACGATGATGAGGAAGATTATCACGCATTATTTATGCGCAATGCACTGGTTCAAGCAGGATTTAAAGCCAAAATTATTCATGGGACCGAGGGGTTACATTGGGATAGTAGAGGTCGTTTGATTGATGATGAAGATAACCAAGTAAAAACAGTATGGAAAACGTGGGCCTGGGAAACTATGTTGGAGCAACTTCGTGAAGATGCAACAGGCATGGAAGTGGCACCACCAATTCGTACAGGCTATCCGGAAGATAAAGTGCGGTTGATTGATGTGTTACTTCGTCCAGAAGTTCTAGTTTATGAGCCACTGTGGACGGCAATTCCAAGTAATAAAGCGATCTTACCAGTATTGTGGTCATTATTCCCAAACCATCGTTATCTACTAGAAGCAGGATTTGAATTGACACCTGAGCTGATTAAAAGTGGTTACGCACAAAAACCAATTGCTGGTCGCCGAGGTGATAATGTGAAATTAATTGGTGAGTGTAAATCAGTGCTTGATAGCAAAGATGGTCGTTTTGGTAAGCAGGAGAGTATCTATCAACAACTTTGGTGTTTACCAAAAGTGGAAGACCAATATGTTCAGGTCTGTACTTTTACTGTAGGTGGGCATTATGGTGGTAGCTGTTTACGCTCAGACCCGAGTTTGGTCATTATGGGAAATAGTGATATGCAACCGTTAAGGGTATTATCTGATAAAGATTTCCTTAAAAAATAAAAACAAAATCGGCACTCAATGAGTGCCGATTTATTATTTTGCTATAAGATTATTTTGCATCTTTGTTATCTGCAGGTTTTTCATTTGCTTTTAACATATCCGCTGGAATAAAGCTTTGTTGTACTTTTTCCATGTGTGGAAGGTTATGTGCAATACCTTTGTGACAATCGATACAGGTTTTGTTTTGTTCCTGTGCAAGTGCATGCATTTGTTGTGCCACAGTTTTTTGTTGAGTAAAGTCCATGTCATTGAAGTTATGGCAGTTACGGCACTCTTGTGAGTTATTCGCTTTCATACGCGCCCATTCGCGTTCTGCCATTTCTAAACGATGTTTTTCGAATTTTTCTTTAGTATCGACTTTACCTGTAAAGTGAGCATAAACTTCAGTCGATGCCTGCATTTTACGAACCATTTTTGGAATAAATTCATGTGGAACGTGACAGTCTGAACAAATTGCTTTCACACCTGAACGGTTACTAAAGTGGATTGACGCTTGGTACTCAGGTACAACGTCATTAGTATGACAGTCTGAACAGAATTGCTCTGTATTAGTTGTCGCCATTCCAGCATTAAACAGGTTAGTTCCAACGATAGTACCAATGATAGTTAATAAAATAACCCCACCAATTGCCATTTTGCTCGGAGAGCGTAACCAACGGCAAACTTTCTGAATGCTTGATTTAATCATGGTTTAGCTCCTTATTTACCTTGCATTTGACGAATAGTTTCAAATTTATTTTGGATAATTGGGTTCACGTTAGTTTGTTGAACGTGGCATTGTAAACAGAAATAACGACGTGGCGAAGTGCCTTCTGTTTTTTGTCCATCACGTGTTAAAAAATGGCTTTCAGGTACGCGAGGTGCACCCGTTGTTGGAGCAACATCCGGAGAGTGACAGCCTAAACATTGGTTAGCATTCTTAGTCACTTGTAAACCACGAATGCTGTGTGGAACAAGTGGTGGTTGGTGAGGGAAGGTTACAGGAATATTACCAACATCTTTATAAGGATTCGTAAATGCTGGTGCAATACTTTCTGCTGTTTTATCAATGCTGTTTGCAACTTGCGGCGCATCGGCAAATGCCAATCCACTACATAAAGCCAGCATGAAAATAAATGATTTTTTCATGAAATCCACTCCATTAAATAATTAAATATTTTTAATTTTTATTTGTTTCTCAAAGCGAGATCCAAATGCAAATACATTTTCTGCGCAGACGTCAATACAACGTCCACAAGTAATGCAATCTTTTGCCAGTATAATTTGGCTATCTTCTGGTCCACCGTGCAAAGGAAGTCTTAATACTTGCGGTTCTGGGCAAACATTATAACAGTCCATACAACGGTCACAGCGATCGCGATCGACTACATTAATTTTTATCAGGCTTTTAGCACCAATGACACCATATATCGCACCAATTGGACAAAGGTGACCACACCAGCCATGCTCAGCAACAAGTAAGTCAAATAAAAAGATGACTGTGACCAACCAAAGGGTTGCGCCTGTTCCAAAGACAAAGATGCGTCCAAGTGCTGCGACTGGGTTTATCCACTCCCATAAGAGTGTACCCGTTATTGCACTACCAACTAAAATCACGGCTAAAATCACATAGCGAAGTTGGCGTGAAATTTTTAATGATTGTCGAATACCTAATTTTCTACGTAACCAAGCTGCAGCATCTGTTACC
Source organism: uncultured Haemophilus sp. (assembly GCA_902482195.1). GTDB lineage: Bacteria > Pseudomonadota > Gammaproteobacteria > Enterobacterales > Pasteurellaceae > Haemophilus_D. Next base: position 1,330 of record CABSZQ010000057.1, on the reverse strand, counting down.
ATATTCATTGGGCAAACCCAACTACAAAAGGCTTTGCTTGCAACGATAGCGTAGAATATGACAATCACTAAGGCACCAATAATCGTTGTGATTTCTGGTAGGTAACCTGTCACTAAACTTTCAGCGGTAATCAATGGATCTGTCAATGGCACAGTATCCAAAAGCATGCTTGAGCTGTAATTGCCTTTTAGAATCCAAACTTGCCAAATTGGGCCACTTAAGAACATTAAAATAATACTTAATTGACTGATTCGACGTAGAATTAAAAAGCGATAAGCATGCCACCAACCGAGTTTTTGGCGAGCTTCTAAGCCTGCATCTTTAGGCTTATTCGGGGTATATTTTTCAGCCATTATTTAACCCCCTTAATGTTTAAGTCCAGATTTGGGAATTGCTCTGCTTCCGGAACTGTTGTTGGATTTGGTACATAATCCATTGTTGCACGGTTTGGTGTTGCCACTTTTTGGTTCGGTTGAACTTGCATTGGCTGATAAACCGGCTCATGTGAGCCTTCCGGCATACGAGCATCCATTGCTGGACGTAAGCCATCCGGATGTTGCTCCTCAATTAAGGATTTTCCGGCATTTTGTTTTTCTTTCCAGCCTAAGCGATAGTGGCGACCGAGTAGTCCTTTGGCGATATCCATCGGTAAGACTTTAATTGCCGCTTCTTCTAATACACAAGCTTGTTCGCATTTACCGCATCCGGTGCAAGCATCAGAGTGAACAGTTGGAATAAGCTTTGCATGAATCCCTGTACGATCATTGTGGATACGTTCAAGTGTAATTGCTTTATCCACTAATGGACAAACGCGGTAACACACATCACAACGCAACCCTTGCCAGTTAAGACAAGTTTCATGGTCTAGCAATACGGCTAACCCCATTCTCGCATCATTGATGTCTTTAAGTTCCTCACTTAATGCGCCACTTGGGCAAGCATTCATACAAGGAATATCCGGACACATTTCGCAAGGTTTATCCCGAGCGATAAAATAAGGTGTGCCAGCTTCCATTGGTGAAATCAGCGAAGCTAAATGCAACATATCATATGGACACGCTTGGACGCATTGTCCGCAACGGGTACAAGCTGCCAAGAAATCCTTTTCCGGTAAAGCACCAGGTGGACGTAAGGCGATTCCTTCTTTAGCTTTAGCTTGTTGTTGCTGTAAGCCAAGAATAATACCAACCCCACACACTCCGGCAGCCGTTCTTGTCACATTTTTTAAAAACTGACGACGGTTAGGATCAAGTCTCATCTGCGTTTCCTTTTATAAGCGGCCTGATTTTGTAAAAATGTTGCAAAATTTGACCGCTCTTATTTTAAATTC
>CABSZQ010000056.1 GCA_902482195.1 uncultured Haemophilus sp. | reverse complement strand
GGTATATTTGCTATTACAGGATGGACTCAACCGAGCCTATCAGGATGCAGAAATAGGTGAAATGATGCAACAAAATATGCGTTTACTAAATGTTCATCATATTGCCGAACTTAATCCACAAACCGAGAGTGCCGATGTGGTGTATTTGGATCCAATGTATCCACACAAACAAAAATCTGCCCTAGTCAAAAAAGAAATGCGTGTATTCCAACATTTGGTTGGTGCGGATTTGGATGCCGATGAGCTCTTGACACCTGCGCTACAATTAGCCCGTAAACGCGTGGTGGTAAAACGCCCTGATTATGCGGAATTCTTAGCGCAAAAAGCGCCCCATGTCACTCGTGAAACCAAAAATCACCGCTTTGATATTTATATGGGAGAAGCGCAATGCTAAAAGAAAGTGCCGTTGTGATGAGCTATGATGCGGAAACCGGTCTTGCTAAAGTGAAATGTCAATCACAAAGCGCCTGCGGGGCTTGTTCGGCTAGAGAAGCCTGTGGGACAGCCTCCCTGTCTGAACTCAATGGAAAACGAGGTGAGCATATCTTCACACTCGAAACCATTACGCCACTGCGCACAGGTCAAATGGTGGAAATCGGTCTAGAAGAAAAATCCATGTTATTTTCTGCATTGTTAATGTATATCGTGCCGCTTTTGACTTTATTGATTGCAACGTTGCTTTCTAGCTATATCAGTGAAAATGAGCTCATCCGTGCGATTTTAATCTTTATGTTGACCGCACTTTCCTTTGTGATGGTTAAACGTTACACCCTAAAACTCGGCCAACAAACAGAATTTCAGCCTGTTTTGTTGAGAGTATTGTCCTAAATAAAAAGAGCGGTTGAAAACAAGTTAATTTTCAACCGCTCTTTTGTACTTAGCTTATTACTACTCGAAAGAGCCTACATTAAGATGTAGGCTTTTCTTTTTTAATTAAGCTTGAGATTTTTTAAGGTCAAATTTGTAAGAAACAAAACCATACAATGTCCAACCGATAAAGGTCACAATTGAACCGTATAGCATCGCTTGTTCACCCGCAGCATAAAGCGCATAGATACTATAGACTGAACCAATAAAGGCAACAAGAACAGTTTTTTTGTATTTTTGGTAAGGAACGTTTTCAGTTTTCAACAATACGGGAAGTGCAGCCATTGAGAGCAAGTATGGAATAACGTTTGTTACTACCGCTAGGTCAACCAGCACATTGAATTGTTTATTTAATGATGGGCTGATTGTCATTAATGAGAGTAATGTTTGTAACGAAGTGATAGTTACCATACCAACGATAGGTGCATCTTTGCTAGTAACTTTTTTGAAGAATGCTGGGAAATAACCTTCTTCTGCTGAAGATTTGAATACTTGAGCAATAGTGAACTGCCAACCTAATAATGAGCCGAAACAAGACATCACCATTAAACCCATGATGACTTTACCGATTGTTTCATCAAACATATGAGCAAAGGCTAAACCGAACGGTGCGGTTGAATTAGCAAGTTCAAGATTAGGAACAATACCTGCGATAACGTTAGTAGAAACGATATAAATTACCGCAGCCCCTAAAGTACCACCAAGTACCGCAATTGGTACGTTCTTCTCTGGATTTTCAACCGCATCAGAGTTCGCACAAGCAGACTCTAACCCTAAGAATGCCCATAATGTCATTGAAATAGATACACCGATCGCTTCAAAAGTAGGTACATTGTGTGGGTTCCAAGAATTTACATACATTGTACCATCAAACCATTTCCAACCGATGATTGAAATACCCACCACAGGAATAATTACACCCCAAATGGTGAATGAACTGATGTTACCCGTAATTCTTGCGCCACCGAAGTTAAGAATGGTAGCAAGCCAAAGAGTGAAGATTGTCCATAATGCGATAGAAAGTGGAGAAAGAGTTGCACCGAGGAACTCTGAACCATAACCTACAGCAGAAATCGCAATCGCAGTATTCGCAATAACTAACGACACACCATAAGTATAGTTCGCCATAAAGTTACCTGCTTTACCGAAAGAGTATTCAGCATAGCCACCCATACCACCGGATTTTCTACTAAACATACCGCATTGTGCGAATGCATAAGCTAAGGCTGTTGAACCAACTGCGGTTACAAGCCAAGAAACGATAGAAATAGTCCCAATTTCGGCTAATTTGGTCGGTAACATAATGATACCTGAACCCATCATATTAACCATGGTCAGAATGGTGAGTTGAACCACACCAATTTTATTACTTTTAGCACTCATAATTTATACTCCTTAAAGCGCGGTCAAAAAATCAGATGTTTTTAACCGCACTTTTTTTGTTTGTGCTGAGAGGGTTATGAGGGAAAACCTCATAACCACACTTTATTAATAGTCAGTTAAAACATAGCCATATGCACGAGTACGTCCATCAGGGTCTTTTTGTAAGTAAACCCCTTGGATTTCAGGTGCGAAACCAGGTAATGTGTTGATACCTTCTTCTAATGCGAGGAAGTATTTTTGTGCAGTTGAACTCCATCTTTCCCCTGGAACCACACATAACACACCTGGAGGATAAGGTAATGCACCTTCCGCAGCTACGCGACCAACAATGTCAGTTAATGCAACAAGTTCAACTTTGTTACGAACGAATTCAATATTCGCATCGTGTGGATTTAATGCATATTCCGGTAATGTTGCTTTGCGGAATAGGTCTTTTTGAAGTTGTTTTACATTGCGGCTTACATAAAGGTCATGCATTTCTTGGCATAATTGACGGATTGTGTAACCTTTGTAGCGGTCTTCGTTGTTTTTGTACACAGTTGGCAATACATCTTTTAATAAAGAGTTTTGTTTGATGTGTTTTTCGAACAAGGCAATTTGAGCTACCAATGTTTGCATTTTGGTGAGAGTTTCTGCCGGAGTGAGCAAGAATAAGATAGAGTTCAAGTCACATTTTTCCGGAATAATACCGTTTTCACGTAAGTAGTTTGCAAGAATGGTTGCTGGTACACCAAATTTTTCATATTCGCCTGTTTCTAAGCTAATACCTGGCGTGGTAAGCAAGAATTTACATGGGTCAACGAAGTATTGTTCATCAGCATAACCTTCAAATTTATGCCATGTATCTGTTGGGTGGAATTTGAAGAACTCGAGATTAGTTGCAATTTCTTCTGTATCATAATCTTGCCATTTTTTACCTTTAATTGTGGTTGGAATAAATGGACGAATTAATTCACAGTGATTTAATACTAATTTACGTGCTTCGATACCGACTTTCACACATTCATGCCATAAACGACGACCTGCTTCACTACCTTGAATTTTCGCATTCACATCTAATGCAGCAAATAACGGATAGAACGGACTGGTTGAAGCATGTAACATGAAGGCGTTATTGAAACGTTTATGGTTTACATAACGATCTTGACCTTTAATGTGTTTATCTTTTTTGTGAATTTGTGAAGTTTGTGAGAAACCTGCTTGTTGTTTATGAACAGATTGCGTTACTAAAATCCCCGGGTCATTTTCATTTAATTCAAGCAATAATGGCGAGCAGTCTTTCATCATTGGAATGAATTGTTCATAACCTACCCATGCAGAGTCGAATAAAATATAGTCACAAAGATGACCGATTTTATCTACCACTTGGCGTGCGTTATAAATTGTACCGTCATAAGTACCTAATTGGATAACCGCTAAACGGAATGGACGTTTTTGATTTAATTTTTCAGGTGCGACTTCTTTAATTAATGATTTCAAATAATCTTCTTCGAAGCAGTGACTATCAATACCACCAATGAAACCAAATGGGTTACGTGCTGTTTCTAAGTAAATTGGGGTTGCACCCGCTTGAATTAATGCACCATGGTGGTTTGATTTATGGTTATTACGGTCAAATAATACTAAATCGCCCGGAGCAAGTACTGCATTTAATGCAACTTTGTTTGAAGAAGATGTACCATTTAATACGAAGTACGTTTTATCTGCATTGAATACTTGAGCCGCATATTTTTGAGCATCACAAGCTGCACCTTCGTGAATTAACAAGTCACCTAATTTCACGTCCGCATTACAAATATCTGAACGGAAAATGTTTTCACCGTAGAAATCATAAAGGAAACGACCTGCCGGATGTTTACGATAGTATTGACCACCTTGGTGTCCCGGACAGTCAAAAGCAATATTACCCATTTCTACATATTCACTTAACATTTTGAAGAATGGAGGTAACATTTTTTCTTCATAAAATTTCGCTGCGGTTTCGATTTGACGACTATAAAGCTTAATGTCATAACCATTTAAATCTTGAATATGATAAATAGCATCATAGAATTTCGGATCAACTTGTTCTTCTTCAGTTTGAACAACAAATACTGGAATACCAAAATTTGTTGCTTGAATACGTTCAAGGTATTCACCGACATCCCCTGATGTCAACACAATAGCGGCAACATCAGTAAAGTCTGTTTTGTCAATTTCAACTAATTCTCTATTAGTAGAGAAATATTGTTCAACTTTTGGACTATATGCAATTTTTAAGTTTGGCATAATAAACTCCTTTTATTTATTTTTTTGACGTAAAGTTACCCTGCGTTATTAAAATTAATAACACAATAGATTTATTTAGAATAAAACAACCCGCTCTAGATTTTTATATAAAAAAAACTAAAGTAAGAATTTTTTATTTTAAATTAAATAAGATTAAGTTAATTTCGAAAAAATATTTTTTGCCTATTTTAAGCAACACAAAAATATTCAGAAATTAATCTGTGGAGACTCTCTAAACAGAGAGAACAACTCTGTTTAGAGAGCCGTGTTGGATGGTTTGTTTTGAGAAGCAAATACTGAATATGAGAAACAAGAGCGATGCGATGGCATCATAATATGGCGTGTACGACGGATATGCGCCATCAAAGAACGACCTTTTATCGGATTAAACCGTAAAAGTCTCAATACTTTCGTGTGGACGTATCTGTGTATATATGTACGAAGTAGCATAGAAAAATTTCCTCTTTCTATCTAAACTAACCTTAGTTGGGTATATTCTCTGCTTGTGTAAATATCATGTCAATAATATTTTTCAAAAAATGTGATCATTATCAAAAAATAAATTTAATTTTTCACATAAAAAAATAAAACCACAAAAAGTATGGAAATAAATTATTCTTAAAATAGATGATTAATAAATGTACTCATTTATCGAGATCTTTCCTAAGCTAAACTCGCTACCATGACTGCTTTAATCGTATGCATACGGTTTTCTGCTTGCTCAAATGCAATATTCATCGGCGATTCAAACACCTCTTCAGTCACTTCAATGCCGTTCCCTAATTGAGGATACTTTTCAGCAATTTGGCGACCCACTTTGGTTTCGCTATTATGGAATGCAGGTAAACAGTGCATGAATTTTACTTTTGGATTACTTGTACGCTTCATGAGTTCAGGCGTTACTTGATAAGGAAGCAATAACTTAATACGTTCTCCCCAAGCTTCTAATGGTTCACCCATTGAGACCCAAACATCTGTATGCACAAAATCAACTCCTCTTACGGCTTTATCGATATCTTCCGTTACAGTAATCCGCGCACCGCTTTCTTTAGCAAAACCCTTACACATTTCAATAAAACTGGCTTCTGGTAATAAGGCTTTAGGGGCGCAAATACGCACATCCATCCCTAGTTTTGATCCAATTAGTAAAAGAGAATTCCCCATGTTATTGCGTGCGTCACCAATATACACATAACTTATTTGATGAAGTGGCTTGTCACAATGCTCAATCATCGTGAGAACATCCGCGAGCATTTGTGTAGGATGAAACTCATCCGTTAAACCATTAAACACCGGCACTCCAGCATAATCTGCAAGTTCTTGTACGGTACTTTGTTTAAAGCCTCGATACTCAATCGCATCATACATTCTTCCAAGTACTCGAGCTGTATCTTTCATGCTTTCTTTATGTCCAATTTGAGAAGAGTTTGGATCGATATAAGTCACTCGAGCACCTTGATCATAAGCTGCAACTTCAAAAGCACAACGAGTACGCGTTGATGTCTTTTCAAAAATAAGTGCGATATTTTTACCTTTAAGCTGAGGTTGCTCTGTTCCTGCATATTTAGCACGTTTCAAATCACGTGATAAATCTAACAAATAATTAATTTCGCGTTCTGAATGATGAACAAGACTTAATAGGTGTCTATTTTTAAGATTAAAAGCCATAGCGATCTCCTTATCGGATGCCATCAATAAATGCAGGCTACCTTACTATGAATGACTTAATTTCTAGTGGATTGGATAACCTATTTTTGTCCCAAATGCGGAGTTTTGCAACCAAATTCAATCCTTTATTTTGTGATGCTCATCACACTTCATCCAAGAACTTTATATTGCGCTTTCTTTATATATAAAAGAGATTTAAAATCCCGTCGATTCTCACACAACAGGAGCACATATGATCAACAGAAGAGATTTCATCCAACTTGGCGCAAGCAGCATTTTAGCGTTGAGTGCGAGCCGTTTTGCTTTTGCGAAAAGCGACACACAAGTCGATTTACGTATCGTAGCAACGACCGATATTCACAGTTTTTTAACTGACTTCGATTACTACAAAGATGCACCTACTGAGAAATTCGGTTTTACCCGTGCAGCAAGCTTGATTCGTCAAGCTCGTCAAGAGGTGAAAAATAGCGTTTTAGTTGATAACGGTGACTTAATCCAAGGTAACCCAATCGCTGACTATCAAGCAGCTAAAGGTTACAAAGAAGGCAAACCAAACCCAGCCGTAGATTGCTTAAATGCAATGCACTATGAAGTGGGAACATTAGGCAACCACGAATTTAACTATGGCTTAGATTATTTAGCGGATGCGATTAAACAAGCGAAATTCCCTATCATCAATGCCAACGTAGTAAAAGTCGGTACTGAAGAGCCCTATTTCACGCCTTATGTAATCCAAACAAAAGAAGTAGTCGATAGCCAAGGAAAAACGCATAAACTCAATATCGGTTATATCGGTTTTGTGCCACCACAAATTATGGTGTGGGATAAAGCGAACTTACAAGGCAAAGTAGAAACTCGCGATATCGTGAAAACTGCACAAAAATATGTGCCAGAAATGAAACAAAAAGGCGCAGATATTATTGTGGCACTTGCTCACACAGGCCCATCAGATGAGCCATATCAAGAAGGTGCAGAAAACTCAGCATTCTACCTTGCTGATGTACCACACATTGACGCGATTGTTTTCGGTCACTCTCACCGTCTATTCCCAAACAAAGAGTTCGCCAAATCACCAAATGCAGATATTGCTAAAGGTACTGTAAAAGGCGTACCTGAAAGTATGGCTGGCTACTGGGCAAACAACATCAGTGTAATCGACTTAACCCTTGCTCAACACAACGGCAAATGGTTAGTGGCTGATGGTAAAGCGGTACTTCGCCCAATTTATGATGCTGAAAACAAAAAAGCGACCACAGAAAGTGATGCCGAATTGACCGCACTTTTAAAACCTGTGCATGAAGCCACCCGTGAATTTGTGGCACAGCCAATCGGTAAAGCGACCGATAACATGTATAGCTACTTAGCCCTAGTGCAAGATGACCCAACCATTCAAATTGTGAACCAAG
>CABSZQ010000055.1 GCA_902482195.1 uncultured Haemophilus sp. | reverse complement strand
CAACGTTCACTCACGCGTTGCAGCAACTGTCTTGTTCTTTGAACGAAATGGTTGATAGGTAAGTTTCAAAACGTAAAAAAGTGCGGTCAATTTTAACCGCACTTTTTATTTATCTTGGCACACCCCGTAATAAAGGGATTGGCTCAAATGGCGCAACGGAAGTTGGCGCAGGAATATCATTAAAAAGTAAGATAAATGGTTTAGGTGGCAAGATTTTTTCATTTCGCCATAAACTGCCCATGCTCACTAATTGAATATCATCGGGTAAATTTTTTATTCCCGCTTTTAATACGGCTACGGTATTTGGACGAGGGTGTCCAATAGCAATAGCCGTGCTATGTTTGCGTGCATATTGAATCGCACTTTGAAATTGGCGTTGCACATCCGCTAAATTATCACTGTCATCTAAAAAGATATGGCGATCTAATACACGTACGCCTTGTTCTTTTGCTATTTTGCCCGCGACTGATTTTCCAATGGTGCGGCTATCTAAAAAGAATAAATGCTGCTCACGAAGTGCGGTCATTAAATAGGTCATTAATGCCGCATCAGCTGTGGCTGCACTGCCCATATGATTATTCATTCCGATAGCATTTGGCACAATAGATTTCGCTTTTTTCACTCGCTCATTCACTTGCGCTTCAGACAAGCCTAAAGTCAAACCACCTTCTTCAATTTTAATATTGCTGACAGGCTGCATCGGCATATGAATGAGAATATCGTGATTTTGTGTTTTCGCTTCTTGATTGCGAATTTTGGCATAGGGCGCGGCAGGAATAATCGCAACGGAGATTTCTTTTGGCATGGCTAAAACCTCGGCATCTTCTTTCGGATGATAGCCAATATCATCAATCACAATAGCCAGTTTGCCTTGTGCAAAAGTAAATGCCGAGAAAAGTGCGGTTGAAAAAATAATCGTATTTTTGACCGCACTTTGAAAGAATGTTGCCATTATTTAATCCACCCAGCTGGATTTACAGGCACGCCTTTACGGCTGATACCAAAGTAAAGGGCCGGTTTAGAGAGCTCACCCGTATTCCCCACTTGTGCGATGGTTTGCCCCGCAGACACAAGCTGACCTTGTTTTACAAATACAGCTTGGTTGAAACCATATAAACTCAAGTCGCTATCGCCGTGTTTCAAAATCACCATATAACCATAGCCGTTAAGATGACCCGCTAGAATAACACGGCCACTTGCAATGGCTTTTACCGCTGTACCCGTTGGTGCACCGATAACCATACCTTTCCAACGCACTTCACCCGCTTGGATTGAACCAAAGGAATACAACGTCGGGCCAGAAACCGGGCGGCTGTATTGACGAGCTGCCGTACCTAAACCACTGGTGCTATTAATCAACTTACGTTCTTGATCAGTTGGTTGATAAGGTTTTGAGGTCCGTTTTTCTTCCTCTTGTTTTTTCTGAGCAAGGGCTTCACGCTCACGTTGTTCTTGTTGGCGAGCGGCTTGTTCTGCACGTTGAATTTCTTGGCGAAGGGCATTTTCGTTCGCTTTCAACGTTTCCAGCTTATTCTGATCTTTCGTTAAGTTTTTGTTGAGTTCATTTAACGTAGATTGACGTTCTTGTTGCGCTTTTTGTAATTCTTGTTGTTGTTTCTTTTGCGTAGAAAGTTGATCGCGATGATTTTTTTGTTGCCCTGAAATCGCTTCGCGTTGTTTCGCTAAATTCTCTTGTGTCGCTTTCAGATTGTTAATCATATCAATGCGAACTTGATTTAAGTGCTGATAATACACTTTCATGCGTTCCGCTTTTTTCGCATCTTCTGAAAGCATTCTTTCCAAGGTAGAAGGATTGACGCCTGAGCGATAAATGGCATCTATTTGTTGGGCGAGCTTCGCTTTTTGCACGCGCTCTTGCTTTTCTAATTGCTTGATTTGTTTTTCGGTTTCCGCCATTTGCTTGCGGATTTCTTGCAAACTTAGTTCTGTTTCACGTAATTCACCGACAACACTATTAATTTTGCTTTCTTGATCTTTAAGACTGGCTTGGAGTTTAGCTTGTGCGCGTTTTTGCTCGGCGATCTTCGATTCTTGTTGTTTAATTTGTTTTTGAATTTGATTGAGATCGTTGCCTTGCGCGAAAGATGAAAAGCCAAGCAGACCACAAGCAAAAAGTGCGGTCAGTTTTGATAAGATTTTTTTTCTACAATTGCTTTGCTGCATACATCTAAACTTGAGAGAAATTAAGGGACGAATAAAGCTTAAATACTAGCATTATTTTTGAGTGGCTAAAAGTTTACAGACGATTTTTTGCGAAAGATCAGTAAATGCCGCCTTTTTACTTTTAAACATAACGATTTTTTGCTATAACAGAGCCATTCATTTTTTTATTAATACTTAGGAGATCCTTATGGAATTAGTATTCATTCGTCACGGTTTCAGTGAGTGGAACGCAAAAAATTTATTCACCGGTTGGCGTGATGTGAATTTAACCGAGCGCGGCGTAGAAGAAGCAAAAGCGGCTGGTAGAAAATTGTTCGAGAAAGGCTATGAGTTCGATATCGCCTTCACCTCTGTTTTAACTCGTGCAATCAAAACCTGTAACATCGTGTTAGAAGAATCTCACCAATTATGGATTCCTCAAGTGAAAAACTGGCGTTTAAATGAGCGTCACTACGGTGCATTACAAGGCTTAGATAAAAAAGCAACCGCAGAACAATACGGTGACGAACAAGTTCATATCTGGCGTCGTTCTTACGATATTTCTCCTCCAGATTTAGACCCGAAAGATCCAAACTCTGCACATAACGACCGTCGTTATGCAAACATCCCATCTGATGTGGTACCAAACGCAGAAAACTTAAAATTAACCTTAGAACGTGCATTACCATTCTGGGAAGATCAAATTGCACCAGCAATGCTTTCTGGTAAACGTGTTTTAGTGGTGGCGCACGGTAACTCACTTCGTGCATTAGCAAAACACATCATCGGTATTTCTGATGCGGAAATCATGGATTTTGAAATCCCAACCGGTCAACCGTTAGTGTTAAAACTTGACGATAAATTAAACTACGTAGAACACTACTATCTTTAATTTATAAATGATTTCAAAGTGCGGTTAATTTTGACCGCACTTTTTGTTTAAGGAGAATAACAGATGAAAAAATTACTCGCGATGATTTTTGCCTTGTTACCTGTTTTGGCCTTTGCAGCATCGCCAAATCATACGGTAAAATCAGCTCAAACCAAGTCAGTGAAAACGGCAGTTAAAAAAGTGGAAGCCAAGAAAGCAACTACGCCTAAAACCGTAGCCAAAACAGCGAAAAAGAAAGCCGATACCAACAAAGTAGAAGTGAAAAAGCCAGCTAAAATTGTCGAAGCGAAAAAAGCGGTAACGAAAAAAGAAAAAATAAAAAATAAAACGACAAATAAAGCTGATAAAGCAGAGCCGACAAAAACGAAAGGCAAACAGCCAGTAGAAAAAACTAAGCAAACTGCAGTAAAAGATAAAAAGACGGTAGCGAAAAGTAAGCAAAGTGCCGTTAAAGAATCCGCTAAACCTGAAAAAGTGATTGCTAAAAAAACACCCGCGGTTAAAACTGAAGTGAAGAAAGCGGAACCAAAAGCTGTTGAAAAAGTGACTGAAAAGAAAGTCGATGCTGTCGCACAAAAAACAGCGAATACTGTGACAAAATCTGTCGTTGTACCAAGATGTAATGATTCAAAAGTTTTTGCAGTATTATCTGATGCCTTTAAAAAACAAGGTGCGGCCACTAACACTCAAATGACAGTGAAACAAATCACGCAAGCCCGTGAAACGCAATCTTATCCACAACAAGGCATTCGTAGCTGTAATGCGATAGTGGAAACCAACGGCGTTAAATATGTTACTGATTACAGCATTATCTTGAATGATAAAGGCTTCTTCGTGCAAGTTGAAAACGCACAACCCGCTCAACGTTTCTAATCTTAATGTGCGTTGTTCAAATGAAGTTGTTTGAATAACGCACGCATTTCTTCTTCATTCAAACAGCGATATTCACCATTACTTAGTCCATCAAGTGTTAAATGGCTCATTTGGTAACGGATGAGACGTAATGTCGGAAAGCCGATATGTGCTGTCATTCTACGCACTTGTCGATTACGCCCTTCACTGATTTTTATTTCCAACCAACTTGTCGGAATGCTTTGACGTTCACGAATAGGTGGATTGCGAGGCCAGAGAAAATCCGGTTCTGAAATCAACCGCACTTTTGCCGGCTTCGTCATCCCATCTTTCAATTCAACACCTTGACGAAGCTTGTCTAAATCAGACTCTTCAGGAATACCTTCCACTTGTACAAAATACGTTTTTTCTGTTTTAAACTTAGGATCTGCCAAACGATGTTGCACTTCACCATTATTCGTTAACATCAGCAGCCCTTCGCTATCACGATCCAAGCGTCCTGCCGCGTACACATTAGGAATAGCAATAAAATCTTTTAATGTAGCTCGGCCATTTTCATCAGTGAATTGTGTCAGTACATCAAAAGGTTTGTTAAATAAAACAACAATGGTCTGTTCTAATGTAAGTGGCTTTGCTTTTGGCTTAAATGAACGAGTAGGTTTTACCGTTTGTTTGGTTGTAAATGAGCGAGAAGTGAAAGATTTCGACATATTATTTATTCAGTAAAAAGAGAAAAAGGGCGGATTTTACTCCGCCCTTTTATATTACCATTGATAGCGATAAACCGCTTGAATTGCATAAGGTTTGTCGAAGTTTTTACCGTCAGCACGGCTTACTTCTAAACCCAAACGATGATTTGCAAATCCAGCATTTAAACCGACCGCACTTTCAAAACGTCCGCGACTACTTGCAACATCAAGCGCGCTGTTTGTGTAATGAATTTTGCTGCTACGGTTTTTGCTAGTAATCGCATTTACTTCTGCATAAGGTTGTAAATTCCAACCATTACTTAATGCAAAGCCTTTGGCTACACGTAAACCAATTCGAGAATAAACAGAAGATAAGCTATCTTCATTCTCTTGTGATGAAATATGTGTCCACGCTAATTGTGCTTGCGGTGTGATTGTCCAATCGTTCGCAAGGCTAAAGCGTTTGCCTAACTCACTCGAAATAGTATAAGCGTTGTAATGGCGTTTTTCAGTGTGATCTGAGTTAGCGTGTAAACGGCTGTATTTCACGATGTTATCTACATAAATACCGTTATCTGCAAGGTAAGCTGCATATAAGCCCACGCTGTTACTTCTTACTTTGCCATCACCGTAATCACCATTGAAATCAACGTTAGCTTGGCTACGACCAACAAATCCACCAACACGGAGGTTATCTGTTACAGCAGCATCAGCGCCCACTTGTAAGCTATGTACGTTTTGTTTAAAGCCAGAAGTTTCACTCTCACCTGTCGAAAGTGCGGCTAATTTTTGGCGAGAATTCACATTACGAACCCACACATTGCCTTTTTCACCGTTTTTCACTTCACCTAGACGTTGATGAATGCCAGTTAAACCATCTTCCACTAAAAGCAATTGCGCTTGGCGAAGAGAAACTTGTGCATTCGCTAAGTCTGAAAGTAATGGTGTACTTGGTAGAACTGGAGCAGTTGGTGTTACTACAGGTTTATTTGGAGTCACCACAGGTTTGCTTGGAGTTACTACAGGATTACTTGGGGTAACGGGTGCTGGGGTGACCGCATTTTTAGAATTCGCTAATACCCAATTATTTCCTTCTTTTGTGAGGAAATATTGGTAAGCCCCTAAATCTACACGATTATTCGGGTTCGTTAAGCTAAATGCAGCGTTACCACCATTGGTTTCGACAAGTGTCACTTTTCCGTTAGCAATATTTGCACCTTGGTTAGTTACACCAATTTTATGATTACCTTCAGCAGTGCCTTTAACAACGATTTTATCGTTTTTGTTTTCAGCGATATTCGTATTGAGGTTAAATGTGCTAGAACCTGTGAGGTTATCTTTAATTGTTAATGTCTTGTATTCAGAAGTCGGAGTAAATGTAATCTCAGAACTGTTAGCATCTAGGTTATTCAATGTGCTTGATTTATTGAAGCTCCATTGGCTATTAAACATAGATAAATTGATTTCATTCTTAACTGGCGAATCTGGATTTTCAAGAATTGCACCAGTTAGTTTTGAATTCTTACTCGCTGTAAGGTTTAGATGATAGACACCTGCAGCTTTGGGATCTAAAGCATCACCGCCTTCTTCTGCTTCAATAGGGAAGTTTTTATCATTAAGTGAGATTAATGCTTGAGTAGCATTTAATGTTGTATTTTCTAAATTAATTTTAACTAACTGCTTCTCGCCTAATGGGAATGCGAGTAAACCATAACCTGTATTACTTTCTGAATTTGTTAGTGTTATTGTTTGCGATCCGCTATCTGATGTGGTAAATAAACCACTTTTATTGTTAAGAGTTACATTTAAACTATTAGCTATAACCGTTTGAGTCGCATTCTCATCATCTGTACCGATGTCAAAAGCAAATTGCATATCTTGATTTCCAGTAATTTGTACATTACTGATATTTGCTATATCTTCTGCACCATATAATGCGTAGGCAATATCATTCTTTCCATTCATCTTGATACTATGATTGGATGAATTGATAACTGAGGTCTTTTGAGATTCAATTGCACTAGAACCATCGTTATTTATTTCAATATCAGCTTGTGTATTAATTTTGCCATCACGAGATTCAATCGCTGCGTTGCCACTTGAATCACCATAAGCATCAGTTATATTGTGAATTTGTGCGTAATTTTTCTCAACAATGAGTTTTGAGCCTTTTTCTAAAGTAGCAACTGCCCCTGATATATCTAAAAGTGAACTTGAAGGGTAGTCTTCTTTAAGTGTGGCATTTACACCAGATTTAAGAGTAATGCGATTATTTCGATCAGTAAGGTCAAAAATACCAAATAGTGAATCGCTAGAGGCTAGTGGTTTTCCTCCATGTGTGCTAGTTCCAACATCGGTTTTAGCGATATTTTGGTAGTTTCCTCGAGTAATAGTTACATTAATTGCATCACTAATTGATGTTTGTTGGTTTTTGTTGAAAGTCCAATTAGGTGATGCACCCCAAGAATACTGACATCCTGTTGAGTTTGAGCAAGTGAGATCTGTTGCCCATGCCGAATGAACTAATCCTAACGCCATAGCTACCAAACTCACTTTAAAAGTGCGGTTAAAAATTTTATTGTTTTTCATATTAATTCCTTGGGGATTATAAAAAAAGCCAACTTATTGAATAAGCTGGCTTAAATTTTACCGATTTAATAATTAACCTGCAACAGCGATACGTTTCATATCTGTCATGTAGCCACGTAACTCTTGACCGATTAATTCAACCGGGTGGTTACGGATGGCATCGTTGACATCGCGTAAAGTGATGTTGTCGATAGCAACTGCTGGTGTTGGCTCACCTAAGTCACCTTTTTGTAAGGTTGGAATGATTTCTTTAGCAAGAATTGGTGTTGCTACGTTAGAGAACAAGTAGTTACCATATTCTGCCGTATCAGAAATAACCACGTTCATTTCGTATAAACGTTTACGCGCGATAGTGTTTGCGATTAACGGTAATTCGTGAAGTGATTCATAGTAAGCTGATTCTTCATAGATACCGCTTGCTACCATTGCATCAAAGGCTAATTCAACACCTGCTTTCACCATCGCTACCATTAATACACCGTTATCAAAGTATTCTTGTTCAGAGAT
>CABSZQ010000054.1 GCA_902482195.1 uncultured Haemophilus sp. | reverse complement strand
AGGTGATGCCCTTGCCGTTTCATTGATTACTGCGCGTCATTTCCAACCGGCTGATTTTGCGAAATTCCATCCAGGCGGTAGCCTTGGTCGTCGTTTGTTATGCAAAGTAAAAGATCAAATGCAAACTCGATTGCCGATTACCACACCAGATACCAGCTTCACTGATTGCTTAACTATTATGAATGAAGGTCGTATGGGGGTGGCATTAGTCATGGAAAACCAACAACTTAAAGGCATTATTACTGATGGTGATGTGCGCCGAGCATTAACAGCTAATGGTGCTGACACACTTAATAAAACCGCGAAAGAATTGATGACCTCGTCACCAAAAACGATTCATGAAAATGAATTCTTAGCGAAAGCGGAAGACTTGATGAAAGAGAAGAAAATTCACTCTCTTGTTGTGGTCAATGATGAAAATAATGTTGTGGGCTTAGTGGAGTTCTCAAGCTAATGATTAACGAAAAATTAAAGAAAATTAAATTGGTCATCACCGATGTCGATGGCGTATTAACTGACGGACTACTCCATTATGATGCAAATGGCGAAGCGATTAAAAGTTTCCATGTGCGCGATGGACTTGGTGCCAAAATGTTAATGGATGCAGGTATTCAAGTCGCCGTATTATCGGGCAGAGATTCGGCGATTCTGCGTAAGCGAATTAGTGATCTCGGAATTAAATTGTTCTTTTTAGGTAAGCTTGAGAAAGAAAGTGCTTGTTTGGATCTTATGAAACAAGCAGGTGTTACCGCAGAACAAACTGCCTATATTGGTGATGACAGCGTCGATCTCCCTGCTTTTGCAACCTGTGGACTTTCTTTTGCTGTAGCAGACTCTGCACCCTATGTGCAAAATGCCGTAGATTATGTGCTTGCCCTTGGTGGTGGAAAAGGCGCTTTCCGAGAAATGTCTGATATGATTTTACATGCTCAGGGCAAAGATGAAGTCTATACTTCAGCCAAGGGCTTTTTAAAATCAGTCAAAAATATGGGGCAATAACACCTATAACACTATTCAAAATACCTAAAAAAATAACCGCACTTTGATGATTCAAAAGTGCGGTTATTTCTTTTTATGTTTTATTGATTTGCCGGTAAAGCCCCCGAATTCCAAGTCGGTGCTTCAGCGGGTTTCTTCACTTGCAACATAAAGCGCTGATTTGCCGTTGCTTGCGGTTGAACGATCGTACCCGATGGAGTCGAGAATGAAATGCCCCCTTTCAACAATTGCTGTACGCTACCGGTATTAAATTCAACCCCTTTCCACCCAAGGTTGAAATCATAACCTGATGAAACCCAGAACTCTGAATTTTTACGTACCAAATGTTGATACTTCGGTGTAATCGCAATATGTACCAACACACGATCGCCTAAAGAATTCAATTCAAACTTACGAACGGTTCCCACTTCAACACCGCGATAAAGCACTGGTGAGCCTTCCGTTAAATTCATCGCATCACTGGTTTCCAAAATAAATGGCACGCCATTGCTGTATTTATTTCGAGGTTGTGCGGTTTGCGCTAAATTAAACTGTGTTTTTGATGGACCTTTGCCTAACTCAATATCAATGTAAGGCTGTAAAAGGCTATCTAAGTTTTCAATTCCACCTGCTGAGATTTGTGGGGAAATCACTTTAAATACCGTACCTTCTTTTGCAATCATCCCCATATAACTTGGGTTAATTAATGCTTTTGCTGTGATACGATTTGTTTTTTGATCAAGGGCAATCTGCTCGACTTCACCCACATTCATACCAAGATAACGCAAACTCATTCCTTTACTTAAAGATGTTGCATCATCTGTGAGTAACGTAATCACTTGTCCTGCTGATTTGGCTCGCAGTTCACTTAGATAAAGCGTTTTATTTTTACCTGAACCCGTATTATCAAAGCTAATCGCACCTTTTAATGAGCGAGCAACTGGTGATGCCTGGATACTAATGCCTTTCGGCGTGATATCAATTTGTGCCGCGCTTTCAACCCAGAATACACTTTTATCTGTAAGAAGGTTTTGATAAGCCGGATAAATATACACATCAATATCAAAATTATTGGCTTTCGGTCTTACGTTAATAATTTTACCCACTTCAAACTGACGATAAAGCACCACAGAACCTTTGCTAATACTTGGCAAATTAGTGGAATGTAACACAATACTTGGATTCACTAAGTTACCCGTAATACCCGTTTCTGCACTACTGATATCTTTATAAAGTGGATAGCTTGAATGTGGGGCGCCACTTCCTTTTTTGGGTAATACTCTCACCCCACCTTGTAGCCATTTTGATGGCGTTGCTGATTCAAAACGCAATCCGTCTATACCAAAACTGACATCAAAATTAGAGGCAGCCACAAATTGAGTATTTTCATGAATAAGATTGCGATATTCCGCCGCAATTGCCGCTTCAAATTTCACACCATCAACACTTAAGTGCTGCTTCACAATTTGACCAATAGCAATATTGTTATAAAACACCGATTGCCCTTCAGTAATACCATAAGTTTCTGGTGCGGTTAAGGTTAAAATCAACGTATTCGGTGCTTTGAGTAATAACTCATGTTCTCGAATCACATCAAATTGCGTTTTGCTTTCTCCACTACCTGGAATAATTTCAAAATAATCTCCACGGAAGAATTTTTTCGGATTAGCCACATCACCCAAATCTAACTTACGATTTTTTAACACAATACGTGTATTCGTTTTTAAGAGGTTGGCTTGGTTTGGATCGATTAATAATGTGCCTTTTAAAATTTCTTCATTATTTTCATCCGCACTTAAAGATGAAAGAAGACCCACTTGCTCATCACCATAATAAACCGAGGTTTGACCTGCATCTAAACCCGCAGTCACTGGAATGGTCACCTCAACTTCAATACCTCGTTTAGCCGCTTGTAAGTTAGAATAAAGTGTATAGTGGCTATTAGTCACAGCTTGTGGGCTATCTGGCGGTGAATCAAATGATACCGCACCTTGCACCACTGAATTTAAACTATCAATCTCTACATTTACACCTGATGCATTAATGTTAGCGTTGATACCACTGATATTCCAGAAGCGTGAATCTTTCTTCACAAAACGTGTAAAGGCTTTATCAATCACCACATCAATTTCAACTTTATTCTCCTTATTGAAGCGGTAATCATAAATTTTCCCGACCGGCATTTTTTTGAAGTAAACAGAAGCCCCAATTGAAATCGAACCTAAATCATCCGAAATTAAATGAATTAATAAATCGCCAGGATTTACTTGTGCAATAGGCCCTTGTTCTTCCGCAATAAATTCATTTTCTGAATCACCATCACCTGGTTGAAGCGTAATGTAATTTCCTGAAACTAAAGAGTCTAAACCTGAAATCCCCGCGAGCGATACGCTCGGTTGCACAAGCCAAAATTTAGTATTTTCCTTTAACACATCGGTGGCTTCAGAATGAATACTTGCCTCAACTTTCACTTTTTGCATATTGTCAGTAAAGTTAACCTTCTTCACAACACCAATTTGCAAACCTTGATAGCGAATAGGTGTTTTATCTGCAACCAACCCTGCACCATTAGAAAACGTGATCGTAATCATCTTTCCTTGTTCTTGCACAATTTGGAAAAATAAAATCGCACCAATACATAATGCAATAAAAGGTAACAACCAAAACGGTGAGATGCGTTTATTCTTACGTAATAACGCTTCTACATTGTTATATTGCTCATCAATAGATTGAGATTCTGGTTTATTGTTTTCTGTCATAAATTTTCCAAATTAATCGACTATCAAACTGAGAAGTTGAAATCATAGTTAAAAACACTGCTGCACCGAAATAAAATGCGGCAGGGCCTACAGTAAAATTAATAATCTGTCCGCGTGTTACTAGAGACATCATCAAGGCTAGCACAAAAAGATCCAGCATTGACCAACGTCCTACAAAGTGAATGATATGTAATAGCCGCATTTGCCATTTAATTGAATGTCTCCATTTAAAATGCACGCTTGCCAGTAAATACAACATAATCAGGATTTTGCTTACGGGCACAAAAATACTGGCGAAGAATACCACGAAAGCAACAAAATAGCTGCCCATGCTTATAAATGACATTACACCCGACATCAAGGTATCTTGTGACAAACTTCCTGTTAAATAAACGCCAGATATAGGGAGCAAGTTTGCCGGGAAAAGCATGATAATCCCCGCCACTAATGTCGCCCAAACACGTTGTAATTTTACACTCTCTGGTATTTCAATAAGCGATGCACAACGTGGGCAAATGGCTCGATGACGGTGATCGTATTGTTGATCTTCTTTTAAAAAAGTGTAATCGCAGGCTGTACAAAGTTCTAACGGTTTATCGCTTTTGGTAACTGGTTTCTGATCGGGATAAAAATCATGCCACAAGTCATCTAAATTAATTTTAATGAATAATAAAGTGGTTAAAAGTGCAGTAAAAACAAAAGCAATTAAATATACTTCCACTTCTAATGTGGCATATTCGCGCACTTTAAACATGGTGACACCCAGTGCAACTAAATAGACGTCAAACATGACCCAAGGCTTAATATATCCCACAAATAATAAGACATTACGAGGCTTAATTTTGAGTAATTTAGAAAGCTGCAACATAATGACTAAAATCGCAAAAGATACAGGCATTAAAACAGCACAGATAAAAATCATAAATGCAGTATAGGAATATCCCTCCACTGCCATTTTCCAAATTCCTTTCCAAACAGAAGCATCAATTTTAGTACCCAGTAAATCTAAGCTCAATAAAGGATAGCCTAAAGCAAATGGCATTAAAATTAAGATAGAAAGGGCGATTAATGAACAACGTTTAAGTGACCAATGACTTCCTGATTGCAATTTATGATGGCAACGCGGACATTGCGCGTATTCCCCTTCTTGCGGACGACGAACAGACACTGTTGCATCGCATTCTATGCAACGCACTAGTCTATAAGTGGCATGAGTAAAATCAGGTGTTTTTGTCATTATGTTTTCAGAAATTATAAAAGTGAACTATTTTAGCCTGAATTAAGGGAATTTGTGAAGTTATTCATTAGAATTAGAAACGGAATTATTCTGTCCAACCATTGTCAATCCTTATAAAAGTGCGGTACACTGTGCAAGTTTTTATTTTTTATCCTAGGAAAACTCAGAAATGACAGATTCTCAAGTTGAAGCCCAAGTTGAAAATAATGCTGAAGGCGTTCAAAAATTAACTGATACAAAAGCGATCATTGCATATCTTGTGGAAAAATTCCCGCTTTGCTTTATTGCAGAAGGTGAAGCAAAACCATTAAAAATTGGTCTTTTCCAAGATCTTGCTGAAGCATTAAAAGATGATGAACGTATCAGCAAAACTCAATTACGTCAGGCTTTACGTCAATACACCTCCAACTGGCGCTATTTACACGGCTGTCGCGAAGGTGCTGAGCGTGTGGATTTATACGGCAACCCTGCTGGTGTATTAGACGCAGAACACGTTTCTCATGCGGCTCAACAATTAGCAGAAGCAAAAGCAAAATTTGCAGAAAAACGCAAAGCAGAATTAGCAGCGAAAAAAGCACAACAAAAACGACCTGCTCGTAAACCAAATTCAAATCAAGCAACTCGCAAACCAAAAGCCCCACAAGTAAAACTAAGTGCGGTTGATTTCACAACACTTTCTGCAGGTAGCAAAGTGAAAGTGAAAGTAGCAGAACAAGCGAAAAATGCGACCGTATTAAATGTGGAAAAAGATGGCGCACGCGTAGAACTTGAGAATGGTTTAGTGATGACTGTCACCGCAGATCGTTTATTTGCCTAATAATTTATTTCTTATCGGGAAAGGTTAAATGAAATTACATACAACCAAAAGTCTTATTGCGACAGCAATTTTAGGTGCGTTATTTCTTCATTCGTCTGACACTTTTGCTGTGCAGCCGAAATTAAAGCAAAGTGATATTACGATTCCTTCAGCAACTGATGCAAATCAGTTGGCAACAAAGCGTGCAACAACACGTTTAACCCAATCACATTATCGTAAATTCCAGCTTGATGACGCCTTTTCCGAAAAGATTTTTGATCGTTATATTAAAAGTTTAGATTACAGCCATAACACCTTTTTAAAATCAGATATTGATGATTTACGTGCTAAATATGGTTCTAAATTAGATGATCAACTCAATGAGGGCGATCTTTCAGCTGCATTTGCGATTTACGATCTGATGATGAAACGTCGCTATGAACGTTATGCTTATGCATTATCTTTATTAGATCAAGAACCTGATTTAAAAGGTAATGATCAAATTGAGATCGACCGTGAAAAAGCACCTTTTCCTACAAGCGAAGAAGAAGTAAACAAGCTTTGGGAACAACGTGTTAAAAATGATGTAATCAGCCTGAAATTAAAAGATAAAAAATGGCCTGAAATTAAAGAAAAACTGACTAAACGTTATAATTTAGCCATTCGTCGATTAACTCAAACCAAAGCTGATGACATTGTTCAGATTTATATTAATGCCTTTGCTCGAGAAATCGATCCGCATACAAGCTATCTTGCGCCGCGTACTGCAAAAAGCTTTAATGAAAGTATGAATCTTTCCTTAGAAGGAATTGGTGCGACATTACAATCTGAAGATGACGAAACCAGCATCAAGTCTTTAGTGCCAGGTGCACCGGCTGAACGCAGTAAAAAATTACAAGCAGGCGATAAAATCATTGGTGTTGGCCAAGAAAAAGGCGAAATCGAAGATATTATCGGTTGGCGTTTAGAAGATATCGTTGACAAAATCAAAGGTAAAAAAGGAACAAAAGTTCGTCTTGAAATTGAACCTGCAAAAGGTGGAAAAAGCCGTATTGTCACTTTAGTTCGCGATAAAGTACGTATTGAAGACCAAGCAGCAAAACTCACTGTTTCTAAAGTAGAGGGTGAAACAGTTGGTGTCATTAAAATCCCAAGTTTCTATATTGGTCTAACTGATGATGTGAAAAAATTATTAGTAGATGCTGAGAAGAAAAAAATTGGCGCTTTAATTGTGGATCTTCGTGAAAATGGCGGTGGTGCTTTAACAGAAGCCGTTGCGTTGAGTGGTTTATTCATTACTGATGGTCCGGTGGTTCAAGTTCGTGATGCTTATCAACGTATTCGTGTACACGAAGATGATGATAATGCTCAACAATATAAAGGTCCATTATTGGTGATGATTAATCGTTTCAGTGCGTCTGCTTCTGAAATTTTTGCTGCAGCAATGCAAGATTACAACCGTGGTATCATCATTGGGCAAAATACCTTTGGTAAAGGTACGGTACAACAAAGTCGTTCATTAAACTTTGTTTATGATTTAGATCAAACACCACTTGGCGTGTTGCAATATACTATCCAAAAATTCTACCGAATTAATGGTGGTTCAACCCAATTAAAAGGTGTGGCAGCAGATATCAATTTCCCTGAAATTATTGATGCCAAAGAAATTGGTGAAGAAAAAGAAGATAACGCCTTACCTTGGGATAAAATTCCGCCGGCAACTTATTCTGAAACCAATAAAGCGCGTAAAGATGTTGAACCATTAAATGAAAAACATCTTGAGCGTATTGCAAAAGATCCTGAGTTTATTGCGTTAAATGAAGATCTTAAAATCCGTGATGAACGTCGTGAGCGTAAATTCTTATCATTGAATTTCCAAGAGCGCAAAGCGGAAAATGATAAAGATGATGCGAGACGTTTAAAAGATCTCAATGATCGTTTTAAACGTGAAGGTAAAAAAGCATTAAAAGACATTGATGATTTGCCAAAAGACTATGAAGCACCAGATTTCTTCTTAAAA
>CABSZQ010000053.1 GCA_902482195.1 uncultured Haemophilus sp. | reverse complement strand
AAAAGCAAAAACAGCAACAAGAACTTGCTCGTCAAGAGGCGTTAGAAAAGCAGAAACAAGCTGAAGAAGCGAAAGCAAAACAAGCGGCTGAAGCAGCGAAATTAAAAGCTGATGCAGAGGCAAAACGTTTAGCGGCAGCCGCTAAACAGGCTGAAGAAGAGGCAAAAGCGAAAGCACAAGCCGAAGCTCAAAAAGCCAAAGAAAAAGCTGAAGCCGATGCTAAAGCGAAGGCTGAGGCAAAAGCGAAAGCCGATGCAGAAGCAAAAGCGAAGGCCAAGGCAGAAGCAGATGCTAAAGCCAAAGCAGAAGCAGATGCTAAGGCTAAAGCAAAAGCTGAGGCTGATGCAAAAGCGAAAGCAGATGCAGAGGCGAAAGCGAAGGCTGAAGCAAAAGCTAAAGCGGATGCAGAAGCGAAAGCGAAGGCTGAAGCAAAAGCTAAGGCAGATGCAGAAGCGAAAGCAAAAGCAGATGCAGCAAAACGTAAAGCGGATCAAGCAGCTTTAGATGATTTCATGAACGGTGGTGACATCGGTGGTGGTAGCGCATCTAAAGGTGGCAATGCGAATAAAGGTGGTACACAAGGTAGTGGTGCTGGACTTGGGGCTGGAGACGGTGGCAAAGTCGGTGACCAATATGCAGGTGTAATTAAGCGTGAAATTCAACGCCGCTTCTTAAAAGATCCAAGCTTTGCCGGTAAAGTTTGTAGCATTAAAATCCAACTCGGTCGAGATGGTACGATTTTAGGCTACCAACGCGTTTCAGGATCTGATGATATTTGTACTGCAGCATTAAGTGCGGTAGCTAGAACGAAAAAAGTTCCAGCAGCACCATCTGATGCTATTTATGAGAAATATAAAGCGCCGACTATCGATTTTGATATCAATGCTCGATAATCGGTTTTAAGAAAGTAACAACGTTAAAATAAGGTGATTAAATGAAATTGATCAAACGTGTTATGGGGCTATTTGTGGTGATGTTTGCATTTGCAAGCACAGCAATGGCAGAAGATGAAGTTCGAATTGTGATTGATGAAGGTGTTGATGGCGCTCGTCCTATCGCAGTTGTTCCTTTCGCAGGTTCTGCACCTGAAAATATTGGTCAAATTGTTGCAGATGACTTACGTAATAGTGGTAAATTTAACCCTATTCCAGTAAGCCAAATGCCACAACAACCAACGACTGCAGCAGAAGTGAAACCAGAGGCTTGGACTGCTTTAGGTATTGATGCTGTTGTGGTAGGCCAAGTGACTTCAACTGGTAGTGGTTATAACATTTCTTATCAGTTAGTTGATACTGTGGGCGCATCAGGTACACCAGGTGCAGTGCTTGCACAAAATAGCTATACAGTGACTAATAAATGGTTGCGTTACGGTGCACATACTGTGAGTGATGAAGTATTTGAAAAATTAACCGGTATTCGTGGTGCATTCAGAACACGTATTGCTTACGTAGTGCAAAAAAATGGTGGTTCACAACCTTATGAAGTTCGTGTAGCAGATTATGATGGCTACAACCAATTTATCGTAAATCGTAGCTCACAACCAATTATGTCTCCAGCTTGGTCTCCAGATGGTAAACGTTTAGCTTACGTATCTTTTGAGAACAAAAAATCACAACTTGTTGTACAAGACTTAGGTTCAGGTTCTCGTAAAGTTGTTGCTTCTTTCCCTGGTCATAACGGTGCGCCAGCATTCTCTCCGGACGGTTCTAAACTCGCATTTGCTTCTTCACAAGATGGTTTATTAAACATCTATGTAATGAGCTCAAATGGTGGTACACCAACTCAATTAACTCGCGGTGCGGGTAATAATACAGAGCCATCATGGTCTCCAGATGGTAGCTCAATTCTCTTTACTTCAGATAGAGGCGGTTCGCCACAAGTTTATCGCATGAGCGCAAGTGGTGGTGGTGCATCACCAGTTGGTGGTCGCGGTAGTGCGCAAATCAGTAGTGATGGTAAAACACTTGTGATGATCAACGGTAATAACAACGTGGTGAAACAAGATCTCACAACTGGTAGCTCTGAAGTATTAAGTACATCTTTCTTAGGTGAAAGCCCAAGTATTTCTCCTAATGGTATCATGATTATTTACAGCTCTACACAAGGGCTAGGAAAGGTGTTACAATTAGTTTCTGCAGATGGTCGCTTTAAAGCGAGTCTTCCAGGAAGTAATGGCCAAGTGAAATTTCCAGCTTGGTCTCCATACTTGACTAAATAAAAAAACTCATTGAGGAGAAATCTAATGAACAAATTTGTTAAATCATTATTAGTTGCTGGTTCAGTAGCTGCATTAGCAGCATGTAGCTCATCAAACAACGATGCAGCAGGCAACGGTGCTAACAACGGTCAAACTTTCGGTGGTTACTCTGTTGAAGATCTTCAACAACGTTACAACACCGTTTACTTCGGTTTCGATAAATTCAACATCGAAGGTGAATACGTTCAAATCTTAGATGCGCACGCTGCATACTTAAATGCAACTCCAGCTTCTAAAGTTGTTGTTGAAGGTAACACTGACGAACGTGGTACTCCAGAGTACAACATCGCTTTAGGTCAACGTCGTGCTGATGCAGTTAAAGGTTTCTTAGCTGGTAAAGGTGTTGACGCTGGTAAAGTATCAACTGTTTCTTACGGTGAAGAAAAACCTGCAGTGTTAGGTCACGATGAAGCAGCATACTCTAAAAACCGTCGTGCAGTGTTAGCATACTAATTTTTAGAGAATTTTGATTCTTAGAAAAAGGGAGAGTAGAAATACTCTCCTTTTTTATTTGTTCTAAGATATTGTCAGAAATTGACGAGTATTCACGCAATTAACACAATTTCTTCAGATTTTTCTTGCGTCAGAAAATAAAATCGGTAATATACGCACCTGTTACGAAATGATGTGGGTCGTTAGCTCAGTCGGTAGAGCAGCGGACTTTTAATCCGTTGGTCGAAGGTTCGAATCCTTCACGACCCACCATCTATTTTACAGATCATTATTTAACCGGTTGGGTTGTTAGCTCAGTTGGTAGAGCAGCGGACTCTTAATCCGTCGGTCGAGAGTTCGAGCCTCTCACAGCCCACCAGTCAACATCTTATTCCTCCTATTTGTTAAAAAATTTACAAAAAATTAAAATATTTTCAAAATTCTTGACTATATTTAGCGGTTATTATGGTAGAATATCCACAAATTTAAGTCGGGCATAAAATGTTACAAAATATTCGAATTGTTTTGGTTGAAACATCACATAGCGGGAACATCGGTTCTGCGGCGCGTGCGATGAAAACAATGGGATTATCCAATCTTTATTTGGTCTCACCAAAATCGGTGGATGAGCAATCTATTACATTAGCAGCAGGCGCTGATGATGTTGTACGTAATGCCCACATCGTTGATACTTTTGAACAAGCAATAGAAGATTGCTCATTAGTGATTGGTACGAGTGCAAGATTACGTCATTTACAGAGTACGATTATTGAGCCAAGAGAGTGTGCAGAGAAAGCCAGTGCTCGTCAAGGGCAAGTAGCGATCGTATTCGGTCGTGAGCGTGTTGGACTCACAAATGAAGAATTACTTAAATGTCATTATCATTTAAATATCCCTGCCAACCCCGAATATTCTTCGCTCAATTTAGCGATGGCAGTACAGTTGGTAAGTTATGAAATGCGAATGGCATTTTTAGCAAAAGATAAAACGGAAAGTACATTTTCAACGATAGAAGATATCTATCCAACAGCACAAGAAATGGAATATTTTTTTGCTCACACGGAACAAATTTATAAGACTCTTGGTTTTATTCAAAATCAAGGGGTTATGCAAAAATTAAGACGGCTTTATAACCGTTCTTCTTTGGAAAAAAATGAATTAAATATTTTGCGTGGAATGTTAAGTGCGGTTGAAAAACGCCTTGATCTGCAAAAAGAGTAAAATTGACTATCATAGTCAGATATGTAAACTATCTAAATGATGATTAATAGGGATGCTTTATGAAGCTTACATCTAAAGGTCGATATGCGGTTACCGCAATTCTAGATATCGCATTACATGCTGGAACAGCTCCAGTTTGTTTGGCAGATATTTCAGAACGCCAAAGTATTTCACTTTCGTATCTTGAGCAATTATTCGCAAAATTGCGCCGAGGTGGATTAGTAAAAAGTGTTCGCGGTCCAGGTGGTGGTTATCGTTTAGCATTGCCAGCGGATCAAATTTCTATCGGTATGGTGATCTCTGCCGTCAATGAGAACATTAATGTCACAAGATGCCTTGGTAAAGGAAATTGTAAAGGTGGAGTGGAGTGTTTAACTCATACATTATGGCAAGATTTAAGTGATCGCATTTCTGATTTTTTAGATGAGATTACATTAGCTGAGCTTGTAGAGAAAAAAGCTGGGAAGCATAAAGCTCACAAAGATTTTGATGACTTAATTGTAGTCAACCAATAATGGGAAAGTAGATTAAAGTGCGGTCAAATTGATAGCATTTTTAGTAGTTATTTAGGAGTGAAAATGAAATTACCAATTTATTTAGATTATGCAGCAACATGTCCGGTTGATGAACGTGTAGCTAAAAAAATGATGGAATATTTAACTATTGATGGTGTATTCGGTAATCCTGCATCTCGTTCACATAAATTTGGCTGGCAAGCTGAAGAAGCAGTTGATATTGCACGTAATCAAATTGCTGATTTAATTGGTGCAGATTCACGTGAAATTGTGTTTACTTCAGGCGCAACGGAAGCAGATAACCTCGCAATTAAAGGTGCGGCACACTTTTATCAAACAAAAGGTAAGCACATTATTACTTGTAAAACTGAGCACAAGGCAGTATTGGATACTTGTCGTCAGTTGGAACGTGAAGGCTTTGAAGTGACCTATTTAGAGCCAGAAGAAGATGGTTTAATCGATCTTGAGAAATTCAAAGCTGCATTGCGTCCAGATACTATTCTCGTGTCAATTATGCACGTGAATAATGAGATTGGCGTGATCCAGGATATTAAAGCAATTGGTGAGCTTTGCCGTGCAAATAAAACGATTTTCCACGTAGATGCGACCCAAAGTGTCGGTAAAGTAGAAATTAATCTCGCTGAATTACCGGTTGATTTGATGTCAATGTCTAGCCACAAATTATATGGACCAAAAGGTATCGGGGCATTATATGTTTGCCGTAAACCTCGCGTTCGTTTAGAAGCCATTATCCATGGTGGTGGTCACGAACGTGGCATGCGTTCTGGTACATTACCTGTACACCAAATTGTTGGTATGGGTGAAGCTTATCGTATTGCAAAAGAAGAAATGGCGACAGAGATTCCTCGTATCAGAGCTTTACGCGATCGCTTATATAATGGTTTGAAAGAAATTGAAGAAACCTATGTAAATGGTTCGATGGAACACCGCGTAGCAAATAACTTGAACATCAGCTTTAACTATGTTGAAGGTGAATCCTTAATGATGGCATTACGTGATATCGCAGTATCTTCTGGTTCCGCGTGTACGTCTGCAAGTTTAGAGCCATCTTATGTATTACGTGCATTAGGTCGTAATGATGAATTAGCACATAGCTCAATTCGTTTCACACTTGGTCGTTGGACAACGGAAGAAGAAATTGATTACACCATTAATTTAACACGTAATGCAGTAGCAAAACTTCGTGAATTATCGCCACTTTGGGATATGTTCAAAGAAGGCATTGATTTAAATACTATTGAGTGGTCAGCCCACTAATTTTAAAGGCGGCTAGTCCGCCTGATAGCAACTTATTTAGGAAAGGAACATAATATGGCGTACAGCGAAAAAGTTATTGATCATTATGAAAATCCACGCAACGTAGGTTCGATGGATAAAAAAGATAATTCAGTTGGAACAGGTATGGTTGGCGCACCGGCTTGTGGTGACGTTATGCAGTTACAAATCAAAGTAAATGATAGCGGCATTATTGAAGATGCGAAATTTAAAACTTATGGTTGTGGCTCAGCGATTGCATCAAGTTCTTTAATTACGGAATGGGTAAAAGGTAAATCGTTAGATGAAGCAGGCGCAATTAAAAACAGTCAAATTGCGGAAGAACTTGAATTACCACCGGTAAAAGTTCACTGCTCAATTTTAGCAGAAGATGCAATTAAAGCCGCTATTGCTGACTATAAAAATAAACAAGGTAAGTAATCAAAGTGCGGTTGAAAATGACCGCACTTTATCAATTTAAGGATCAGAATATGTCTATAACACTCACTGAAAAAGCGGCGCAACGAGTTCGTACTTTTCTTGAAAATCGTGGAAAAGGCATCGGTTTACGCTTAGGTGTGAAAACATCAGGTTGTTCGGGTTTAGGCTATGTGCTTGAATTCGTTGATGTGCTCAATGATGACGATCTTGTTTTTGAGCAGCATGGCGTGAAAGTGGTAGTCGATCCAAAAAGCTTGGTTTATTTAGATGGCATTGAGCTAGATTACGTTAAAGAAGGCTTGAACGAAGGCTTTAAATATAACAACCCGAACGTAAAAGAATCTTGTGGTTGTGGTGAGAGTTTCCACGTTTAAGGAATAGAAATGATAAATCCTTTTGCTATTTTTGATTTACCCGTTGCTTTCAATGTTGATCAAGCCATTTTGTCTGAGCGTTATTTAGCACTTCAAAAGAGCTTGCACCCAGATAATTTTGTTACAGCAGATGCACAAGAACAACGCATTGCAATGCAAAAGTCGACAGAAGTTAATGATGCATTAAAAACCTTGAAAGACCCAATTTTACGTGCGGAAGCAATTATTACGTTAAATACGGGAGAAGCACAGGATTTAGAGCAAAAGAGCACACAAGATGTGGCATTTTTAATGCAGCAATTAGAATGGCGAGAAGAACTCGAAAATATTGAGCAAAGCCAGGATGAGAATGCATTAGAATCCTTTGCGAAACGCGTTAAAAAAGAAACAAAAGAAATGTTGACCGCACTTGAAGCACAGCTTAATGAGCAACAATGGTCAACTGCAGCACAATTCTGCGATAAATTACGTTTTCTAAAAAAATTGGCGGATGAAATTAGCCAAGTAGAAGAACGTCTATTTGAATTATAATCTTGAGGGCGTTTAATACGCCCTTTTCGCTATTGATAAATGGGCAACTGCCCTCATACTAATGAAACCCGATTATGCAAACTTTAGAACAACTGACTGATGCCTCAAAATCTGCTTGGGGAACCATTTCCCAATGGATTGAGCATGCTCGTAATCATTGTGATGTGATTAAAAAAGATCAATCTAGTGCAGAACGTGAGCTTTTCACTATGCAAATGCCAACGTCTTCTCCTATGGGCGCGGTGATTTATGAAACCGGTGGCATTTTAATCCATTATGGTTGGTTGCGTATATTGGGTTCAGGCAGCTTTAAATTGCCACGTGGATTAATGGATTGGAATTTCAGCAAATCCTTTAATCAATCAGGTGATAAACCGAAATATTTGCTCGTTGCAGATGATGTCATTGGAGGGTATTTTGCCTTAAATGGTGGTTCTTTAGGGGATAATCTCGGCAAGATTTACTATTTTTCGCCGAAAGACTTAACTTGGCATGATTTAAATTTTACCTATACGGATTTCTTAGCTTGGGCATTAAATGGTGACATTGAAGCATTTTACCAAAATCTGTTTTGGCAAAATTGGCAAGAAGATGTAAAACAACTCGATGGTAATCACATGATTGTTTTTACACCAGAGCTTTCGGAAGATAAGACGACTGAGATTAATCAGCGTGAACGACGCGAAGTCAATATAGAAACCCATTACAATGCAAGTTTTACCGAACAAGATAAATTTGCACAAGCTTATTCAGTGGCATAAC
>CABSZQ010000052.1 GCA_902482195.1 uncultured Haemophilus sp. | reverse complement strand
CTGATTGCATACGGGTTGAAGCTAGATTCTGTTTGCATAATACCTAAAATCAAGCTTTCATCAATACCATAGCGTTCTGCAGCTTTACGAACTAATGGAATATATTTTTGTGCACGCACTTCAACGTGGTTTGCAATCATTGAGATCACCACAAATTGCACAGTGTTACCATTTTGTAAGCGGCGAGTTTGTAATTTATTTTGGATTAAATAAATCGCAAAGTTACTTGCAATCACTTGGTTAGCAATTTGCTGACCATTGTTATCCACAACCTGACCTAATAAGAAAGGACGAGTACTAATCGGCACATCGCCAGAAGCGAATAAGTCGATACCTTTCGCATCTGAGCCCATCAATAAAGTATGAACAATCGCGTTGTGTAAGCGATTAAGATCTTGTTGAGTTTCAACAATAATCGTACCTTCATCAAAGCTTACGTGGCTACGCGTATAGAAAGAGTCTGTGTATTTTACGTAGTCTTTACGGCTCGCGACTAAGAGCTCATTTACCCCCCAAATACGATCGATATTATGGGAGAATTGACCTGTTAAAATATCTAAACCTTGCGTGTCTTTCGAAAACACTTCGTCATAATTAATGCCACGTCGATGGGTTGGCGAGTCACTACAAGCATATAAAAGCGGAAGTAGCGCCAATAATAAATACTTTTTCATAATCTTTTGTTATTTAGATGGGGGAACGTAACCTTCAATATGCACATCTTTGCCTTCAAATAAGAAATTCACCATTTCTTCTTCTAATAATTTACGATGTTCGGCATTCATCATATTGAGTTTTTTCTCGTTCACTAACATGGTTTGCTTTTTGATCCATTCACCCCATGCTTGTTTACTAATTGAATTAAAAATACGTTTACCTAATTCACCGGGATACAGTTGAAAATCCAACCCTTCCGCATCTTGTTTCAAATATTCGCAAAAAACGGTTCTAGCCATAATAATTCCTTACAAATTGCGTTAATAAACTTTTCACAGGCTGAGCTAACCCGATCTGTTCAGGTGATGTTGGATCATACCAATATTTGACCGCACTTAATAGACCAGATTGAGATTCTTTTCCTTTTTCTGACAATTTTTTCCAATCTGAACGATCGCCCTCTTCAGATTTTCGATCAACTTCAACATAAATAGGATAAATGTCTAAGTTAAAATGGCTAAATGTATGACGAAAAGTTACCCATTCTTGATACTCGGCAATCCCTAGTTCTTTCAGATAACTCAGCAATGTTTGTTTATCATCAAACTGAGGAAAACAATACAACCCGCCCCATAAGCCTTTGCTTTCACGCTGTTCCAACCAGACTTTTCCTTGATAAGATAAAATCAAAAAATAACTCTGCTTTTCTGGCAACGATTTTTTGGGTTTCTTTCCAGGAAATTCCGTCCACTTTTCAAGTTTATTGGCTAAACAATCGTTACTTAAAGGACAAAGATCGCATTTAGGTTTTGTGCGAGTACAAATAGCCGAACCGATATCCATCATCGCTTGATTAAATTCTGCGACTCTCGTTGTTGGTGTAACCTGTTCGCTCAACTGCCATAATTGATTTTCAACTTTCTTCTCGCCAGGCCAACCTTCAACAGCAAAATAACGAGAAAGCACACGTTTCACATTACCGTCTAAAATCGGATAAGGTTGATTTTGTACAGAAGATAGTATTGCGCCAGCCGTGGATCGGCCCACGCCTGTTAATGCCCAAACTTGCTCAAATTGTGTAGGAAATTCACCTTGATATTCATCTCTAATGGTTTGAGCGGCTTGATGTAAATTTCTTGCACGTGCGTAATAACCTAGTCCCGTCCACAGATGTAACACTTCATCTTGTGATGCATTAGCAAGTGCGGTCACATTGGGAAAGGTTTTAATAAAACGTTCAAAATAAGGAATGACCGTGGAAACTTGAGTCTGTTGTAACATCACTTCAGAAAGCCAAACACCATAAAGGGTTTTATTTTGCTGCCAAGGTAAATTTTTCCGCCCAAACTTTTCATACCATTGTAAAACAGAATGGGCAAAAGGGGCATCAACAGAGGATTGGGCTAACATAACTTTCCTAAAGTGCGGTCAAACTAAGCAAAAATTTTGCGATGATTCTATCACTAAAGCACACCTCTTGATCAATTTGATTTTTTCAGTATAATTCGCAGTCTATTTGGTGCCGGATTGTCGGCGATTATTAACTCACGCGGTGTAAGTGGAAAGCATTTATAGCGGCGTGGCTTCAATTTGAGGTTTTCTATGAAACAAGGTATTCATCCAGAATATAAAGAGATCACTGTAACTTGTTCTTGCGGTAACGTGATCAAAACTCGTTCAACTTTAGGCAAAGACATCAACCTTGATGTGTGCGGTAGCTGCCACCCATTCTACACTGGTAAACAACGTGTTGTTGATACTGGTGGTCGTGTTGAACGCTTTAACAGCCGTTTCAAAATCCCAGGTACAAAATAATTTGAATCTGTGTGAAGAACCCTGCCGATGCAGGGTTTTTTATTATCTGAAATTCACTATTTTCTAAATTCAATCAATAAAAAAGTGCGGTCAAAATCGACCGCACTTTTAATTCCCTGTTAAGCAATTGGAAATTTATTTAAAAGGTATAATTAACATTTAAACGAATGTCTCGACCTGGTTCAGGTAATGTTGACACACCTGCACGTTGGCTGTGGCTTCGATAATATTTGTTAAAGGCATTATCTAGCGCAAGGTTCACATTAATATTTTCAGCTGGTTTCCATGTAATATAGAAATCACTTACCCCATAGCCTGGACGTTTAGTGGTTGTTGCACCACCGCCACGGTTATTCGTTGTAGCATCGTAACTGGTATGTTGTACAAAACGACCTTTCCAGCCAATTTCAATATCAGGTTGAGTAAAACGATAAGACATACCTGTAGTCCAAGTACGTCCAATTGGAATAGCAGTCACGGTGCTATCTACTGTTCTACCATCTAACTCAGGTTTACTATAAGCCACGCCTGCACGTAATGTTAAACCTTCATATTTATAAGCAGCACCGACTTCATACCCGTGGTTTCTTAGCTTACCTGCATTTTGGATTTCATAAAAACCAGGGCTTACTTGCGTAAATGCATGTGTATCTTTTACCGTTTGCCAGAAATAGCTTCCGTTTAAAGAGAAATTATCAGCAAGTTTGTAATTGAAACCCACCTCTGCATTGCGTGATTTCTCTGGTTTGATATTCGATGCAATTGAATAAACGGATGATCGACCTCGAGTTTCACCTGAAGATAACATCACTTCATGGAAACGAGGACTACGTGTTGCATAGTTTAAGCTCGCATTAAAGCTTAGATCATTATTCACTTCATAAATTAAACCAACGCTTGGGTTTACACTTCCCTTATGCGATTTTTTGCCATTCATTGCTCGGAAATCAAAGTGATCATAACGTAATCCAGTTGTTAAGGTAAAAGCACCTAAGCCCCAAATACCTTCAGCATAAACACCTACATCACGTTTCTTTTGAGTTTTCATTTGAACACCGTTTTGTACGGTTAGCGAATTAGGTTTACCCTCTTGATCACGATAATTAACACCGTATTTAATAAGATGAGACTGACCCACTGCGCTTTCTAAATTTAAATTTGCACCATTCGCAATTAAGCGTGTTTTCGAATTCTCACTTGGTTCTTTACGATTAATCACAGAATGATATACATTGGCTTTAGCGTTCGTCACAAAGCCCATGTCCTTACCATTCCATTCTACGCTTGTCGTATCATTTTGTGTGATACGATAGCGAGGAGCATTATTCGCCTCATTATTGTCTTGTGCAAAATCAAATTCTTCACGAAGGGCACGGACACCATAATGACGTTCTTGACGATGACTGACTTCAATTCGGTGATTTTCATTCAAATCAAAACCAAGCTTAGCCAATAAACCACGCTGTCCTAATGCACTATTTTTGACTTTATATCCATTACCGTCTTTATAATCACGTTCAGTCACAAAATTAGCAGAAATTAATGCATCTAATGGGCCTGCTTTAGAATAAACGGTCGCACCTTTAGACCAACCACTATTTGAACTTACACCTGCGTGAACTTTGAAGCCAATATCTTGCCCTTCTTTGAGCAAATCTTTTGCGCTCACTGTTTCTGCAACAATCGCACCACTTGTTGCCCCGATCCCTGCACTTGCTGAACCTGTTCCTTTTTGCACATCAACACGTTTCAATAAAGACGGATCAAACATGAAACGACCTTGGTGATGGAATAATTGTGCATCGGTATAAGCACCATCAATTTTCACATCAACTTGATCTTGTCCCATACCTCGGATCGTAAACCATTGTGATGTACCACGACCACCACCAAAATTAATTGCTGGCTCATCTTTTAATAAACCTTTTAATTCAGTCTCAGTGCTACGCTCCATTGTTTTTGTCGTAATCACATTGGTTTTACTTTTTGCCCCGCTATTCTCAGACACAACATTAATCACATCTAATTTTTCTTCAGCCTGGACATGACCTGCAACAAATACGGCAAGTGGCAATAAGGCAAAATTTGCTCTCTTCATTATATATACCTTCCATAGATTTAAAACGATAATAATTATTATTTATTTTCATGTATTAAGTCAAGA
This sequence comes from uncultured Haemophilus sp., assembly GCA_902482195.1. Lineage (GTDB taxonomy): Bacteria > Pseudomonadota > Gammaproteobacteria > Enterobacterales > Pasteurellaceae > Haemophilus_D. Next base: position 3,178 of record CABSZQ010000052.1, on the reverse strand, counting down.
TTTCTTTGCATTTTTGTTGTCTAAGTTAATCACACACAAAAAAAGCCCTGTATAAACAGGGCTTGAATCATCTATATCTTACTTAGAAAGTATATTTTACTGTTGCGTAATAAGCACGACCAGGTTCGTTATAAGTATGAGCATTGTAATTTGTACTGCTTGATGAACGATAAATGCGTTTATCAAATAAGTTACTTACGCCAACACGAATGCTGATTGTATCTTTCCAATTATAACCCGCACTTAATCCCCAAACTGCATAGCCACCAATATCTTCTGAGCCAGCAAGCTGATTAATATTTTTATCGTTACCATTTTCCATACGGTTCTCTGGATTTTTACGGGATTTTTGTTTACCGTATTGCGTATAAGTTAACATTGCATCCAAACTATCGGCAATTTTATAACTTAAGCTTGAGTTCAAGGTATATTTCGGCACGATAGAAAGCGGGTTACCGGTATCTTTATTTTTGGTTTTATGCATATAAGTGAAGTTATTCACCCAGTTTAATTTATCTTGGATTAATGGTAATGTCAGATTACCTTCAAAACCTTCAATCACTGCGCGGTTTGCATTACCCCATTTATACACATAGTTACCTAAGTTAGTTAAACCGATAAATTCACCATCAGACACGATTTTGTTACGATAGTCATTACGGAAGTAAGCCACAGAAGCAAGAAGCCCGTCTTTATCATATTCAATTCCGATTTCTTTATTCCAGCTGGTTTCTGGTTTAATGTCGCTATTACCTTGGAAATAACAAGTTTTATTATTTGGTACATTCGTTGGACAACCTTGACCTAAAGTAAACAACAAGTAATTCGGGTTAGTTTGATAAAGATTCGGTGCTTTATAAGCTCTTGCTATCCCACCTTTAATTCTCCAATCATCGTTGAGACTTTGTAAGAAGTTTAATCCGCCACTTAGATTAGAACCAGAATAGGTGTTGTAATCATAACGCAAAGATGGCGTTAAGATGGTAGATTGGGTTGCTGAAATATTATCTTCAACAAATACTGCCCATTCAGTTTGACTGCTATGACCACCTCGTACATTTGAGATGCTGGTTGGTAGGCGTTCTTTCAAATCATAAAGCACCTTCCCTGTATTCTTGTCTCGTCGTCCACCAAGTAACTGTGTCATAGAAGCGTCATCATCTAAACTGCTATGTGCACCTTCAAAACCAACTGTCAGCATATGATCTACACCCAAGGTAAATGGGATATAGAATTCTGAACTAAAACGCGTATTTTTAAGAATAGAATCGCTAAAAGCTGATGTACTAGAATAACTGCCCTCTGGACCACCCGCTAAATATTCTGGTAAACGGCTGTTTTTAGTTTTATCAAAAGTAATATAAGTTTTATTGTCAAAATGATCGAATTTACCTTCATAGGTTAAAGCATAGTTCTGACGATATAAACGAGCAGTTTCAGCTTTACTTCCTGCCAACGTTTTGGTTTCAGGATAGTTTTTATTATTGTAAAGCCCTGCTGAGCTATTTTGCGTATCACCGTTATAAATATTGCCTTGACGACTGAAACCAGAATCCAAGGTTAATTTATTTTTCTCATTGATATTCCACACTAAACGGCCATTAATATCTTTATTACGTACACCTTCACGCCCAGCAATTGCAGGATCGCCATTAATGCCGACTTCATCTGCTTCTGTTTTGTTCCAGTTACCATATAAACGGAATTGCAATACATCTTTAATTAATGCCCCGCTTAGGTTAAAACCGACACGGTTCGTTGCCCCCTCTTTGCTGTCTTCTGGTTGGTTGGTGTAATAACTTAAGCTACCGTGCAAATCATTGGTAACGGGTTTTGTGATAATATTAACCACCCCACCCATTGCACCTGAACCATAGCGTGCTGCTGAAGGACCACGTAATACTTCAATTTTTTCAATCGCTTCAACCGGCACCCAGTTGCTGTCGCCACGGGAATTACGTTCACCACGCACACCATAACGTTCTGCATTACGAGAGGTGACAGGTTTTCCGTCCACTAAAATCAATGTATTTTCTGGCCCCATGCCACGAATATCAATTTGACGTTTATTACCACGTTGTCCTGTAGATGAGTTACCCGTTAAGTTCACACCGGGCATAGTACGTAATACTTCAGAAATATCATTTGTCGCAGGACGTTTCTCTAAATCTTTTGCCGTCACAAGAGAAGAACCAAGTGATTGTTTTACCTGATTTTCTGCTGTAACTTTAATTTCCTCAAGCTTCTCTTCGCCATAAGAATAGCTTGAAAAAAGCGCGATTGTTAATGTGCTTAATGCAAAGAATGATGTTGTTTTTAAATGATTGGTTTTATACATTGAATGCTCCCCACGCATATGTGAAATAAAAATGCCTGAGAATTCTAGTACAATATCATTTTAGTGTAAATGAAAATTCTTATCACTGTTATTAAAATAAAGATAAAACAAATAAAAAGCCTAAATTTTTGACCGCACTTTCTTGCAATCCCAATAAATTCTAGTATTATTCACGGCTCGCCAATTTGGCGGATTTATTTCTCATGTCGGGTTCCCTACCCCCGATTAACCAACTAAAAAGGTCTTAAAATGAAAATTAATACTCCGATCTTCAATGATCAACAAAAACGTTTTGCTTTAATTTTATTAAGCTTATTTCACATCTTCATCATCACAGCCAGTAACTATTTCGTTCAAATTCCATTTGAAATCAATTTAAAATTGACCGCACTTGGTTTTGCTGATGATTTCTCATTCCACAGCACATGGGGCACACTCACTTTCCCATTCATTTTCTTAGCCACTGATTTAACGGTACGTGTATTTGGGGCGAAAGAAGCGCGTTGGATCATCTTTATCGTGATGATTCCAGCGCTTATCGTGAGTTATATTGTTTCGGTTGTTTTCTCTAATGGACAATATCAAGGCTTAAGTGCATTAAGTGAATTTAATATGTTTGTTTTCCGTATTGCGTTCGCCAGCTTCTGTGCTTATGTTTTCGGACAATTATTAGATGTGTTAGTATTCAACCACCTACGCCAACTAAAAACGTGGTGGATTGCCCCGAGCAGCTCCATGACATTTGGCTCTCTTGCCGACACTTTCATGTTCTTTGGCGTAGCATTCTATCAAAGTAGCGACCCTTTCATGGCAGAACATTGGTTTAGCCTTGGATTTGTC
>CABSZQ010000051.1 GCA_902482195.1 uncultured Haemophilus sp. | reverse complement strand
AAATTATCGTAGGTGGTGGTATTGCAAATACTTTCATCGCGGCAGCTGGCCACAATGTGGGTAAATCGTTATATGAAGCAGATTTAATCCCTGTAGCAAAAGAATTAGCCGCAAGCACTGATATTCCAGTTCCAGTTGATGTACGTGTTGGTACTGAATTCTCTGAAACTGCACCTGCAACAGAAAAATCAGTAACCGAAGTGAAAGATGATGAATCTATCTTCGATATCGGTGATAAATCTGCAGAACAATTAGCAGAAATCATCAAAAATGCAAAAACTGTTTTATGGAATGGTCCAGTTGGCGTGTTTGAGTTCCCTAACTTCCGTAAAGGGACTGAAATCATTTCTCACGCGATTGCAAACAGCGATGCATTCTCTATCGCTGGTGGTGGTGATACTTTAGCGGCTATCGATTTATTCGGTATTGCAGATAAAATCTCTTATATCTCTACCGGTGGCGGTGCATTCTTAGAATTCGTTGAAGGTAAAGTATTACCAGCAGTAGAAATTCTTGAAAAACGTGCGAACGGTTAATTAAATGCTTTCTATCCCCTCTGCACAGAGGGGATAAATATTGATTCTTCAAACGGAGGATAAATCCTCCAAAACAAAAGGAAACACAACTATGGCTAAATTATTAGATATCGTAAAACCTGGCGTAGTAACAGGTGAAGATGTTCAAAAGATCTTTGCTTATGCCAAAGCAAATAACTTCGCGATCCCAGCAGTAAACTGCGTGGGCTCTGACTCCGTAAACGCTGTATTGGAAACCGCTGCACGTGTGAAAGCGCCAGTAATTATCCAATTCTCAAACGGGGGTGCAGCTTTCTACGCAGGTAAAGGTATCAAACCAACAAGCGGTGCACGTCCAGACGTTTTAGGTGCAATCGCAGGTGCGAAACACGTTCATACTTTAGCCAAAGAATACGGTGTTCCAGTTATTCTTCATACTGACCACGCGGCGAAAAAATTACTTCCATGGATCGATGGCTTACTTGAAGCGGGTGAAAAACACTTTGCAGAAACTGGTCGTCCATTATTCTCTTCTCACATGCTTGATTTATCTGAAGAACCAATGGAAGAAAACATGGCAATCTGCCGTGAATACCTTGCTCGTATGGACAAGTTAGGTATGACCCTTGAAATCGAAATCGGTATTACCGGTGGTGAAGAAGACGGTGTAGATAACTCAGATGTCGATGAATCTCGCTTATACACTCAACCATCTGATGTACTTTATGTTTACGACCAATTAAACCCAGTAAGCCCTAACTTTACCGTTGCAGCAGCATTCGGTAACGTACACGGTGTTTACAAACCAGGTAACGTAAAATTAAAACCATCTATTTTAGGTGCATCACAAGAGTTCGTTGCAAAAGAACGCAATCTTCCTGCTAAACCAATCAACTTCGTCTTCCACGGTGGTTCAGGTTCTAGCCGCGAAGAAATCCGCGAAGCAATTAGCTATGGTGCAATCAAAATGAATATCGATACGGATACTCAATGGGCTGCATGGAATGGTATCTTAAACTTCTATAAAGCAAATGAAGCTTATCTTCAAGGTCAATTGGGTAACCCTGAGGGTCCTGATGCACCAAACAAAAAATACTATGACCCACGTGTTTGGTTACGTAAAATGGAAGAATCAATGTCTAAACGTTTAGAACAATCTTTCGAAGACTTAAACTGCGTTGATGTTTTATAATCCATAAAAATAGACTAAAATGAAACCGCACTTTGTTAGTGCGGTTTTTTATTTTACATAATCTAAACATCGGCCATTATCTATGCAAATAACAAAACAAAATTGGTTAGCCACCCTAATAAACTTTGCGGTAACGCTTTTCTTTCTTTCGATATTTATTGTCAAAGGTGGATATAATGCTGCGCCTGCTCTATTGATGTTAATCGGTTTAGGTTATGGCGTTTATGCTTTGATCAAGAAACCACTTTTAAACTTATCGAAAGTTGATAAATGGTTAATTTACAGCTACCTTTTTTATTTTCTTACCTTTGTACTTTCCCTCTGTATTAATGGGGGGAAAATGCGTGATCTAGATACGGCAAGTCGTGTTGTTTTCTTAATTCCTGTTTTACTTTTATTATTAAAATATCCCATCAAAACCTGTGTATTGAGTTACTCTATCCCCCTTGGTGGTATTGTTTCTGTCTGCATCTCGCTTTATGATAAATTTATCTTGAATCTTAATCCGGATCAAAACCCTCGAATTATGCATATTCAAGGCGGTGACATTTCTATGTCATTAGGCATTTTGAGCCTGATTATTGCCCTATATGCTTATCAGAAAAGAGAGGTGAAACTGACCGTTCTTAGTGTAATTGGTGGCTTATGTGGCATCGTAGGAAGTTTGCTTTCTACCGCTCGTGGAGGATGGGTTGCACTACCGATCTTACTTATTGTTATACTTTGGATTTATCGCCATTCTCTTTCAAAACGTTTTTTTCTTACTTTCTTTGGAATCATTGCCGTAGCAAGCGTTGGCATTAGCCAAATGCCCAATAACCGAATTATGGAACGGATTGACGTTGCACGAAAAGATATCCAACTTTACTTGGATAACAATGATGGCAATACTTCTCTAGGTGCGCGTTTTGAAATGTGGAAAAGTGCACTGGAAATGGTAAAAGAAAAACCTCTATTTGGCTGGGGCATTCAAGGGGCAACAGAAAAACGTAAACAAGAAACAAAAGAAAGAATTGTCACAGGTAACATTGGGCAATTTACTCATGCTCATAACCAATATTTAGATGACCTATCCAAACGAGGAATTGTTGGGTTGTTAGCATTGCTTGCTGTTTTATTTATCCCTCTACGTACCTTTATGAAAAACCTGAAAACAGCAAATAATGAGATCAAGCTGATTGCAACGTTAGGCGTTGCCCACATTTTATCTGTGATGATCTATGGCTTAAGCCAAGGTTTCTTGGTTCATAATTCAGGTACTATTTTTTACTTTTTCTTAACGATTGTGTTTTATACCGCAATACGAACACGGCAAAAGGCATAATAATGAAAATTTTAGTCATTCGTAACGATAAACTGGGCGATTTTGTTCAGGCGTTTCCAGCTTTTGCGATGTTGAAAGCCTCAAATCCCGAGCTAAAACTGACCGCACTTGTGCCAGCTTATACAGCCCCATTGGCTCAAATTTGTCCCTATTTAGATGATGTCATCATTGATAGTGCCAAGAACGACAAAGCGGATTTCAATCGTCTTGTTAAAGAAATCAAAGAGCAGCAATTTGATGGTATGATTAGCTTCTTTTCCAATACCCATAACGGTAAATTAGCATGGAAAAGTGGAATTCCTTATCGTCTTGCACCCGCAACAAAATGGGTGCAAATCCTTTATAACCATCGTTTGACACAACGCCGCTCACGCTCAGAAAAATCTGAAGCTGAGTATAATCAAGATCTGGCTCGGGCGTTCTTAAAAAAACACAACATGCCAATTGTGGAACCCAAACCACCTTACCTTTCACTTCCTGAAAGTGCGGTTAAAAATCAACGTATTTTTCTTCAAGAACAATTCGGTTTATCGGCAGATAAAAAATGGGTGTTTGTGCATAGTGGAACAGGTGGTTCAGCAACAAGTCTTTCGTTGACACAATATGCTCAATTGATACAAGGTTTGTTAAGCGAATTTGATTGCCAGATTATCTTAACGGCAGGACCTGGTGAAAGTGAAAAAGCCCATGAGTTAGCGGCTAAAATCGACAGCCCAAATGTGGTTGTTTACGATAAGAATAAAGGATTGGTTGATTTTGCACATTCTCTAGCTTGTGCTGATTTATTCATTGCGGGCTCTACTGGACCATTACATTTAAGTAGTGCATTTAATGTTCCAACGATCGGATTCTATCCAAATAGTCGGTCATCTCAGCCTCGTCGTTGGAAACCGATTAACGATGCAGACAAACACCTTGCTTTCTGCCCGCCAAAAGGGAAAGAGGAAATGAACCTAGGTTTAATTTCTATTAATGATGCCTTAGTGGAGATTATCCCCTTCGTGCGGAAGATGTGGCAAGCGAGCAATTGAGTTTAAGCATAACTGCACAATCCAACCTATTGCGGCGGCAAAAACAACAGTACCAATCCCGACTGTGCCGCCGAGAATATAACCTAACACACAAACCGACACTTCAAGGCTTGTTCTCACAATCCCCACTTTTAAATGAAGGCGTTGACAAAGCCCTACCATTAAACCATCCCGTGGGCCTGCCCCCTGATGACAAGTTAAATACAATGCCGTCCCTAATCCATAAAGCAAAAGCCCAATTCCACCGAATAAAATTCGGCTAAAAAGTGCGGTTGGTTCTGGCACAATTTTCGTGGTTAAGCCAAGGAAAAAGGCAATCACAATGATATTCAGAATAGTGCCAAGCCCAAGCCTTAATTTGAGGGGAATCCAGGCTAACATCACCAAACAGCTAATCCAAAATGATGACCAACCGATACTCACCTTAGCTTGTAATGCCACACCTTGAGAAAGCACGGTCCAAGGTGAAGACCCAAAATTAGCAAGCACAATCAAGCCATCTCCAATGCCTAGAATTGCCAATGCAAATAAGAGCATCGACATGGTTTTACCTTCGACTGACCATAGCGATTTGGCTGCCCAACTGGTGTGAGGAATCACCCGTGCTTTTTCCATATTATTCCCATTTCTATTTAACGCCGACATCATAATGGTAAACCCAATAAAACCCAAACATTTTAACGTCATATGATATAACCGAATTGACTGATAAATATCATAAATGTGATGTAGATCACATTGTCAAAATTGTCATCACTCATTCACTGACTTAAAATAAGCTACCCTTTTTAATCAGGACATTATTATGCTTGCATCTCTTCAAGATATTTTGGATACCGTAAAATCCAACACGCTCACCTATCAACAAAAACTCATGTGTTTAGGCAATATTGCCGAGCGATTATTTGACCCTCGTGAATTATTAGGCTATACGGATGAAGAATGGCAATTCCTTCAAAATCAAATGATCTGTGATTTAAACGAAGGCTACGCGATTTATCGCCCGCGTTATATTTTGCCAGATTACAATGTGTATATTAAAAAAGGCTGTGAATTCCTTGAATTGCCCGCGCCAAAAGATCTTGATGAAGCATTAGATGGCTTATTGATTTTATATTCCCACGTGCCATCAATTACCACATTCCCGGTTTACATTGGGCGCTTAGACATGCTGCTTGACCCGTTTATTACCGATGAAGAACAAGACTACATCAAAATTAAACGTTTCTTAAATCATGTGGATAAAACTGTGCCAGATTCATTCTGCCATGCCAATATTGGGCCTTATGACACCAAAGCAGGGCGTTTGATTTTAAAAGCGGTAATTGAGCTAGAAGCACCAACACCAAATATGACCATTCGTTACGATAAGAGTAAAACAAGTCGTGAATTTGCAGAATTAGCAGCAAAAGCGTGCTTATTGGTTTCTAAACCGTCTTTTGCCAATGATGCTTACTACATTTCTGACTTGGGCGAACAATATGGTATTGCAAGCTGCTATAACGCACTCCCTGAATGTGGCGGCGCTTATACCCTCACTCGCTTGCGCTTAGGTACTATCGCGCGCGCCTGTAAAACCGTGGATGAAATGGTCAATGAACTTTTACCTCGTGTTGCAAAATGCGCGCTCTCCACTATGGACAAACGCCATAAATTTGTAGTAGAAGAAAGCAACTTCTTCAATACCTCATTCCTCGAAAAAGAAGGTTTTATCAAACGGACTAATTTTACAGGGATGTTTGCCATTGTAGGACTTGCAGATGCAGCGAATCACTTGCTACAACAAGAAGACTTAAATGAAACCTTTGGTAAAAGCCAACGCGGTGATGAAATTGCGACCTTGATTATGGATAAATTAAAAGAAGTCACAGATAACCATGAAGGCGTGTATGCTGAACGCACTGGCAACCGTTATTTATTACATGCGCAAGTGGGTGCAAGTAATCATGAAGAAGATAAACGTAATGCGCCTGCACATCGTATTCGTGTGGGTGAAGAACCAACATTATTAGCTCATTTAAAACAATCAGCGCCATTCCATAAGTACTTCCCATCAGGTACGGGAGATTTGTTTGCCTTTGACCAAACCTATGTGGATCATTTAGATGCCGTCGTTGATATTATCGATGGTTCATTTGCACAAGGTTACCGCTACATCACGACTTACCTTAAAAACACCGATTTGATTCGTGTAACGGGTTATTTGGTGAAGAAAAGCGAAGTGGAAAAATACCGTAAAGGTGAAGTAGCATTGCGTGATACTACTTGGTATGGTTCGGGTACCGATGATTGTGCACAAGTCTTTGACCGTCAATTACGTGATGAACAAGATGTAAGTGCCAGCTAGAAAAAAGTGCGGTCGAAAAATCCTCTGTTTTTTTGACCGCACTTATTCTTTTTCTGCCTTTTCTAAAATTGCTTTATGTTCTCGAATCAATGCCATAAACGGCTGCCCAAAGCGTTCCAATTTGATCGCCCCCACCCCATTAATTTGTAGCATTTCAATATTACTTGTTGGCATATATTGCGCCATTTCCTGCAACGTCGCATCGTTAAAGACAATATAAGGCGGAATATTTTCTCTATCCGCAAGTTGTTTCCGTAAGAAACGCAAACGAGCAAACAGATCTTTATCGTAATTTACTACCGTATTTTTATGAGACGTATGCACAATTTTATTAATGGATGAAATGCGCGGCATCGCCAATTCAAGCGACACTTCGCCTTTTAAAACAGGGCGAGCGCTTTCTGTGAGCTGAAGCGTAGCACTATTAAACTCACCGAGCACTTGTTGAATAAAACCAAGATGAATCAGTTGACGAATGACAGATTGCCAATGTTCTTTGCTTTTATCTTTGCCAATACCATAAACACTTAACTTATCATGCTGCCGTTCTATAATTTTTTGGTTATGCATCCCTCGCAATACCGCAATCACATATTGCACACCGAAACATTGACCCACACGATAAATCGTCGACATCACTTTTTGCGCATCAATTAAGCCATCATATTTCTTTGGCGGATCAAGACAAATATCGCAGTTTTGACAAGGCGTTTGACGATATTCACCAAAATAATTGAGTAACACTAAACGGCGGCAAGTTTGACTTTCTGCAAATTCACCAATGGCTTCCAATTTATGTTGCTCAATTTGACGTTGCGGCGTCTCTGGTTTTTCAAGCAGAATTTTCTGTAACCAAGCATAATCAGCCGGTTCATAGAAAAGCACCGCTTCCGCAGGTAAATCATCTCGCCCCGCACGACCAGTTTCTTGGTAATATGATTCAATGCTTCTCGGCAAATCAAAATGGGCGACAAAACGCACATTGGATTTATTAATCCCCATGCCAAACGCAATCGTCGCAACCACAACTTGAACATTATCTCGTTGAAAATCTTGCTGGACGCGTTCACGCAGTGCAGTTTCCATTCCCGCATGATACGCCGCAGCCAACACGCCTTTATTTCGCAAAGTTTCTGCTATACGTTCCACCTTCGAACGACTATTGCAATACACAATGCCGCTTTTTCCTTTTTGAGCTAAAACAAAACGTGTAAGCTGCTCCATCGGCTTAAACTTTTCTTCCAACGTATAACGAATATTTGGGCGATCAAAACTGCCAATGTATTTGTGAGGATGGTCTAATTTAAGATGAGTGAGAATATCCTGTCTTGTCGCATAATCCGCCGTGGCCGTTAATGCCATAATCGGCGCATTTGGAAAAGCCGCTTTTAACCCGCCAAGTTGGGTATATTCAGGGCGGAAATCATGGCCCCACTGTGAAATACAATGTGCTTCATC
>CABSZQ010000050.1 GCA_902482195.1 uncultured Haemophilus sp. | reverse complement strand
GGTATAAAATGGATAGATTGTTTAATAAGAATTTTTCCAATTTGGGAAATTGGATTTCTGAAAGTTCAGATTTATTTGATTCTGGGTTGGTGTCTTATAATGAATATCTTGGAGCCGTAGCTGCGTTTTATTATACATATGGTTATAATGATTTAGGTGATGAGATAATTAATAATATGCATAAGGATGGCAAGTGCCTATCTTGTATAGAGGAGAATTTAATTAATATTGATGTTGAATCAGCAAAATTATATCGTTACCTTCTTGACGAGTCAAAAGACAGTATTCTTGAAAATTATTATAGTTATAATTTGGCCAAATCAATATTATCCTATGATAAACAAAATTTTGAGGCTCTACAAACTATTAAAAACTTAGCAAGTCAAGGACATGGTGATGCGATATTCTATTTATTTAAGAAAGATAGAATATATAATTTACCTGTAGATACTCAAATAAACTATTTAATACGTAGAATTAAGCGTGATAATTCCAGTGGAGAAGAGCTTTTTTTTGAAATTTTGTCTGGCTTATATAAATATAAGGGTGATAATTCCAGTGGAGAAGAGCTTCTTTTTGAAATTTTGTCTGACTTATATAGATATAAGGGTGATAATTTTGCTTCAAAGATATATGCCGAAAAATCATGTGATTACGGAAGAAATTTGAGCTTCCGTTGTAATGAGTTGCTAAGTCGATCTTATTTTGAAAATAAAGAATACGACAAGGCTAAAGAAAGATATGAATCTCTTTTCAAATACTTAAACCCAGCTAGGTACGGTGAATCTGAAACAGGAGTTAAGGCAAGTAAAAAATTAGGTGATATTTATTACCGTGGGTTAGGTTCTCGCCAAGATTTGGAAAAAGCTAAAAACTACTATGGCATTGCTTGTGATTATAAAGACCAAGAGGCTTGCACATTATACAAAGAGGTGAATGAGAAAGTTCGTTAATTTAAAGCAATAGGTAATATAGTTTAAAAAAATATAAAAATTACATTATAGTTTGAAATCCCTTTCGTTTAGTAATGAAAGGGATTTTTTATCGGTATAAGATATTCCTAAAAAAGCTAAAAATGAGTCTAAGCCAAGCTCAAGTAGGCTTATCTTGTATTACAAGATTTACTTTTTCTGTAAGTAAGTTACCATAATAAATAAAAACATAAAGTGCAGTGAAAAAATAGAAACAAATCGGGCAGTTTAAAAATTGCCCGATTTTTTATATGATTAAAGAAAATATTTTTATTTATGAGGCAATTATGTCCGAATCATCTTCCCTAAGATTTCACCTCGAACTATTACGATTAATTCCGAAAAACTATTCCATTAGTTCATTAGAACTGCGAGAGAAATTGCTCGCATTAGGTATTGAGCGCGATTTGCGCAGTATTCAGCGTGCACTGAATATGTTATGTGAGCAGTTTGAAATTGATTGCAATACCAATGATAAGCCCTATAGCTATCGTTGGAAACCCGATGCTAGAGGCTTAGATATGCCGATTTTAAATGAACAGCAATCGTTGGTGTTGATGTTAGCAAAGCAATATTTAGCTGGCATTTTACCGGCCAATATTATGCAATCAATGGAGGGATTCTTTAAACAAGCGGATTACAATCTTGCTTATGAACCGCATAAAAAAGGCGCTTCAGAATGGCTCAATAAAGTGGCTATTGCACCAACTAGCCAGCCATTATTGCCGGCAAAAATTGATCCTGAAATTTTTAAGCAAATTAGTACCGCACTTTATCAAAATCGATTTTTGCAAGTGCATTATCGTAGCATTCACGGCAAAGAACATAAGGCTCAAGTTAAGCCACTCGCTCTTGTTCAGCAAGGCCCTAGCAGTTATGTGGTGGCAGAATATGAACATGGTGATATTTTACATTTAGCCTTGCATCGTTTACTTGAAGTGAATGTCAGCACAATGCAATTTGAACGTCCGAAATTTAATCTAAAAGCTTATGTTGAAAGCCAAAAGTTTGGCTTTAGCTCTGGTAGAAAGATTCGTTTAACGTTCCGCATTGATAAACAAACGGGAGGATTTTTGACAGAAACCCCGCTGTCAGCTGATCAAAGCGTAAAAGATTGTGGCACTGAATATGAAATTTCAGCCACCGTGATTGAGAGCGCCATGCTGGAATGGTGGATTGCCCATTTTGGTGAAGATTACCAAGAAATTGACCGCACTTATTTAGACGAAAATGCCTAACGACATAAATTGTCGCTTTGTCTTTTATCATTAAGCCATCAACAGAGAGGGCATTAAAATGAAGAAAATTGTTTATATTGATATGGATAATGTGATGGTTGATTTCCCGTCTGGTATTGCGAAATTAGATGAGAAAACCAAGCAAGAGTATGAAGGTCGATATGATGAAGTCGAGGGTATTTTTAGCTTAATGGAGCCCATGCCAAACGCGATTTCTGCCGTTCATAAATTGCTGAAGAAATATCATATTTACGCACTTTCTACCGCTCCTTGGCATAATCCATCAGCTTGGAGCGATAAAGTAAAATGGATTCAGCGTTATTTCGGCGAAGAAAAAGGCTCGGCATTATACAAACGGTTAATTTTATCTCACCATAAAAACCTGAACCAAGGCGATTATTTAATTGATGATCGCACTAAAAATGGGGTGGGTAAATTCGAAGGTAAACACTTACATTTTGGTACTGAACAATTTGCTAACTGGAATTGCGTACTATCTTATTTGGACTGTGGCCCTTTTACGCCAAGTGATATTTTGCAAGATTGCTTGAAAAAGCCAGCCGCCCTCGTGCAAGTTGAAAATGAGGAGCAAAGTCGAATCATTGGTGCTTTTGCCGATCGCTATAAATGGCAAGTGTTTAATTTGGCATGTGTTTATGCAGATGAAACAGCAACCGAACAGAAAACGGTCTATTTAATTATCAGCCCTTATCTCAGTGATGAATTTAAAATGCGTATTGAAGCAATGAGTGCTCATATTCAAGCCGAATATGACGTGTTATTACGCTCAAAATCACAGCTAAAACAATATTTCCAACGCCTTTCAGATAAGCCATTCTTGTATATTGAAAGCTATAATTATCAACCACTTTATAAAGCAGGGAATATTTTTGGCATGATGGCGAGAGATAGACAGGTTGATGAAATTTTACGACAAAAGGAGCGTGAAAAATGACTTTGGAAAAGAAACCAATTTGCGTGGTATTAACTGGGGCAGGAATTAGTGCTGAAAGTGGCATTCCTACTTTTAGAGCGGAAGATGGCTTGTGGGCAGGACATAAAGTAGAAGAAGTTTGCACGCCTGAAGCCTTAAAGAAAAACCGAGCAAAAGTATTGGCGTTTTATAATGAACGACGTCGTAATGCTCAAGCGGCAGAGCCTAATGCAGCACACTTGGCTTTGGTTGAATTGGAAGCGTTTTATGAAGTTCATATAATCACTCAAAACGTGGATGATTTACATGAGCGAGCGGGAAGTACTAACGTACTCCATTTACATGGTGAATTGAATAAAGCTCGCAGCAGTTTTAATACTGATTACATTGTTCCATGTTTGGGTGATCAACTATTAGAGGATAAGGATAATCACGGTCATCCAATGCGTCCACATATAGTCTTTTTTGGGGAAAATGTACCCATGTTTCCTAAAGCAGAAAAGTTAGTGAAAAAGGCAGATATTGTGATTGTTATTGGCACTTCATTACAAGTTTATCCAGCTAATGGATTGGTAAATCTCGCTCCATATGGTTCACTTATCTATTTGATCGATCCTAATCCCAATACAGGATTTGTCCGTAAGAAAGTGACTGCAATCAAAGAAAAAGCGGGTGAGGGCGTACCGAAAGTGGTCGCCGAGTTATTGGATAAAATTAAAAAATCATAGAAAATCGACCGCACTTTTTACATAAATAATAAGTTTTGTATCGCTATACTACATAACTGATGAATTAACGGGAAACATATGCACCCAATAATTGAATTTTATTTAGAACAAAGAAAAAGCCAGCATAATTTATCTTTGCAAGATATGTGGGCAATGCCCAAAAGAATGATTGGTGATGCTTATTTATATATTCCTTGGCTTTTACCTGTCACTGAAAGTTCCAAATGGAATCGTTCAGTACCAGTTTTTAATGAAGAAGATCTGGCTATTTTTATTGGAGATGAAGCAATTCAAAATAAATATTTACATTCTATTGATTTTATTTTGGATTATTTCAGTTTATACCGTGAATGCAATCAAATTTTCCCTAAATCAGAATTAACGGAGCGAAAAGTTTGGCTACGGAATATTGGGCATGAAAGTAAGAAAATTTCTCGCATCATTCGTAGTTTAAATTATTGCGGCCATCCAGAACTAGCCAAAAGTTTACAACAACTGGCGATAAAACTAGGTCAAGAAAAAGGTGTAATTCAAGAAGAAACCATAGGGATTTGGACGAATCTACTTAAATAATGAGGATAGAATAATGGTAACAGATGAATTTAGAAAAATAGCGGTATCTTTTGCTGGGGGCGATGGCGGAAATCCTAAGTCTGAAGTATGGTTTTGCGGGCTAGAATGGGGAATTGGTGATGAAGCTTCTCCTGATGATTTTTATGAGAAATTTAGTTTAAGCCCGAAATTAATACCGCATTCTTGGATAGAGGATGATTTTGATGGTAGTTGGACTACTCAATATAATCGGAAAATATGTTGGTTTTTGTGGTACTACTACAATTTAGATTGGAAAAATGGAGAAAGTACGGACCATTTTGTTAGAACATACAATGTGCTTTACCCACAAGGTATTGGTTTCAAGTTAAATATGTTACCAATCAATTTTAAAAATAGAGCATCGATTAAATGGAATGAACAATTTATTAAGATGACTGGATTTGAAACATTCGATGAATATAGAGAGTGGTGCGTTCAAAATCGCGGTGCTTTTTATCGTCAACTTATAGATGAATGTAATCCTAAAGTTATTATTTGCACAGGAGTCACTGAAAAAGATAACTTCTTTAAGTTTTTTACTGGAGAAGCTTTATATGAAACTAAAGCATTGGAAGAATTTAATATCTTCTATCGCAAGTATAATGATACTTTAATTTGTGTTTGCCCATTTTTTGGTGGCCCAAGTGGTATTAATTCTTACGATAAAATGGAAGCATTAGTGGAGTCAGTAAAAGAATTATGTAAATAATTTTTTTTAAGTTTAACGTTGATAGATAAATAGCGACTTTGGTCGCTATTTATCTTTCTTAAGTATGTACATATCTTGGTAAACTACTGAGAAATCCTCGGTAGTTAAATAGTCATCAAGCTTAGCTTTATTAAAAATATTTTTAAAGTGTAGGCAGATATTATCTGAACCAGTCCTAAAAATAACCGCTTGTAATATTCACTAACGACACGCATTGTCGCTCTCCTCCCTATAATTTTTCCATAAAAGAGAGTTTTTTACCTCTTACAACACGCTTAAGCCCTTTTTATAGAAACAACACAGGAGAAAACTTATGGCAATGAAAGTCACTTTTAAACGAGATCCGCTTTTTGAGGATGTAAAAAAATTCGTGCAACAAGAAAAATTTACATCTGGTTCACGGATTCAACGCAAATTTAGTTTAGGCTTTAATCGAGCTGCGAGAATTGTAGAACAACTAGAAGAAGCAGGCGTTATTTCACCAATGAAAAATGGGCAGAGAAAAGTATTATGAAAAATGACTTAAATTATGCAGTGGAACTTATCCGCAAGGCAGACGGCATTTTAATTACTGCCGGAGCTGGAATGAGCGTGGATTCAGGTTTGCCGGATTTTAGAAGTGTCGGCGGGTTTTGGAATGCCTACCCAATGTTTAAAGGCCGTAATATCAATTTCCAAGATATTGCGACACCATTGGCTTATGAAACCCATCAAGAGTTAGCTTATTGGTTTTATGGGCATCGTTTGTCGCAATATCGTGCAACAAGCCCGCATGAGGGCTACCAAATTTTAAAACGTTGGGCAGAAAGCAAACCGCATGGTTATTTTGTTTTTACAAGCAATGTGGATGGGCATTTTCAGAAAGCGGGGTTTGAAGAGGGGCGCATTTATGAAGTGCATGGCACATTGGAGCGTTTGCAGTGTGTTCATAATTGCCGAGATTTAAGCTGGTCTGCAAAAGAATTTCAACCTGTTGTGGATAACGAAAACTTACGCTTATTGAGTGAGCAGCCTCGTTGCCCTTATTGTCAGCGTTTAGCAAGACAAAATGTGCTTATGTTTGACGATTATTTTTACAGCAGTAATTATCAAAATTTAAAACGAAATAAGCTCGATTTATGGTTAAAAGAAGTGCAAAATCTCGTCGTCATCGAACTGGGGGCGGGGAAAGCCATTCCAACTGTGCGTCGCTTTTCTGAACGTACGGCGAAAGCAAAAAAGGGTAGATTTATCCGTATTAACCCACAAGATGCAGGGGTGCCGAAAATGCACTTTTTAAGTCTCGAAATGAAGGCGTTAGATGCCCTAAAGGCGATTGATAACCTTCTAAATCCTTCTCAACAAGCGGTTGAATAATGGAAAATTTTTGCGAAATTACCTTCTGCCAACAAATTGGCAGCAACAAACGACACAACCAAGATGCCCTTTTTAATGGTGAGGCGGTGTTTCAATATAAACTCAAAACGGCTGAAAAACGCCTTGAAAACCGACCGCACTTTATTGTGGGCGTGGCAGATGGTATTTCCAATAGCAATCGACCTGAAAAAGCGAGCAAGTTGGCAATGCAATTATTAAGCCAAATGGAAAGTATAAGTCGTCAAACGATCTACGATTTACAATCCAGTTTATCATCAGAATTAGCCGAGGATTATTTTGGCTCAGCAACCACTTTTGTGGCGGCTGAAATTGATCAAATAACTCGTAAAGCCAAAATTCTCAGCGTAGGCGATAGCCGTGCTTATTTGATTGATGCCCAAGGAAACTGGCAACAAATTACGCAAGATCATTCTATTCTGTCTGAATTATTGGCGGATTTTCCCAATAAAAAAGAAGAAGATTTTGCCACGATTTATGGCGGCGTTTCTTCTTGTTTAGTAGCGGATTATTCTGAATTCCAAGATAAAATTTTTTATCAAGAAATTGAAATTCAGAAAGGGGAAAGCTTATTGCTTTGTTCTGATGGATTAACAGATGGACTTTCTGCTGAAGTAAGAGAAAAGATTTGGAAACAATATGATAATGATAAATCTAGATTGACAGTGTGTCGTAAATTAGTTGCGAAGCAAGTCTTTTATGATGATTTATCGGTGGTTATTCTTAAATGAAACTTTTATAATTCACTTTGTGATTTAACATTCTAATAAGGAAAAATTATGTCTTACCAAGGAATCTCCATTCGTGAAGTTTTAGATAAAATTAATGCCAATACAAACGGTTGGTATTTGCCGGAAGTGCAACGCCAGTATGTTTGGGGAAATCGCAATAATTCTGAAGATTATGTGTGCTTATTATTAGATTCTTTATTGCAAGGTTATCCTATCGGCGGGATTGTTGTATGGGAAAATTCAGCTAAAGTACCTTTCCGACTATTCTTAACTGATTACGCATCAAATAAATTCAATAAGTCGGTTGAAGAAGGTAGATGGGGGCAAAGTAAATCGTTAGTTTATGATGGGCAGCAACGATTACAAACTTTATATTCTGTACTGAAATATACATTTAATGATCGGGTTTTACATTATGATTTATTTTTTGATGCTAAAAATGCAAATGCAGATGAAACAGGTTTCTTATTTAGAAATAAGGATGCAGCCCCTGAATTACGTTATTTAAAGTTGACAGAGCTTTGTTCGATATCTTGTTCAGAAGAGTCAGAAGCAAAATATACCATCGAGGATCGGTTAGTCCCTTTATATGAGAA
>CABSZQ010000049.1 GCA_902482195.1 uncultured Haemophilus sp. | reverse complement strand
GCAACATACCTACCGTACCAAGCAACCATCCCCAGAAAAGTAATGAAAAGAATACAACCAAGGTAGAAAGCCCTAAGGTTTTACCCATCATTTTCGGTTCAATAATATTACCGATCACAATATTTAATACAATAATACCGACAGTTACGCCCATCCCCACACCAAATCCATTCAGCAATAACGCTTGAACAATAACAGGCACTGCTGCAATAATTGAACCGATATTCGGAATGTAATTTAATAAGAAGGTTAAGGTTCCCCATAAAATCGCATATTGCACACCCAGTACGTCCAACAAAATCCACGTCGAGATACCGCTAAGCAAACTAATCAATGTTTTCACGCCAAGATAACGAATCACACTGTCTAAAACACGATCAATATGATGTTCTTTCGCGACAACATCATCTTCATTATTACTTAACACTAAAGCAAATTTATGCTTCATCGTCGGTGCTTCAAATAGCATAAAAATTACCACTAAAATCAACACAAAAGCATTCGACAGCACGCCAGAAAAGTTTAATAATAAATGGCTCACAAAGTTCATGATCACACTTGGATCAAAATGCTTCATAATGGCTTCGTGAGAAATTACAATCGGCAATTTCAGTTTTTGAGCTAACACCATGGCATCATTTATGCGCTCTGAAAGCAGCACTTTATATTGCGGAATAGAGCGTGTAAATTCTTGCACACTGCTGTTAATTAATCCCGCTAGGAAAAAGAATACAATTAAAATTAAGATAAACAGCAAGGCAATCGCAATACCATGCGGCACTTTACGTTGTGTCATTGCTTTAATCACTGGCGAGCAAATAATGGCAATAAATAATGCCAATAAAAAAGGCACGACAATCTCTGCCGCAAGTTTAATCCCTGCAAACACAATTACTAGAGCTGCCATTGCGACTAAAGTGCGGTTAAAATTTAAGTTTTTTTCCATTAAATGGCTTCCTCATTTTCTTCGCCTGTACGAACACGAATCACGCGTTCTACATCATAAACAAAGATCTTCCCATCACCGATTTTGCCTGTTTGGCAAGTTTCAACAATGGTTTCAAGGCATTGTTCAAGTAAATCATCTGGCACGACAATTTCGATTTTCACTTTAGGCAGAAAATCCACCATATATTCTGCTCCACGATAAAGCTCTGTATGCCCTTTTTGACGACCAAAACCACGAACTTCAGTCACCGTCATTCCGCTAATGCCAATATCAGATAAATTTTCACGTACATCATCTAATTTAAATGGCTTAATAATGGCTTCGATTTTTTTCATCTTATTTCTCCAAATTTTCGCGACGTGCGGCTTTCGGTCGGAAGCTTGTAATCACTTCAGGCTTGGTATCAATATAAATACCATCGATTAATTGCAAGCAGTAAGGCACCGCACTAAAAATCCCTTTCACTAAGACTTTGCCTTGCTCATCTTTCACGCCTTCTAAAGTCTCTTTGATGGCTTTTGGCTGCCCAGGTAAGTTCAAGATTAGGCTGTTTTTACGAATCACACCAACTTGACGAGATAAAATCGCTGTTGGCACAAAATGTAAACTCACTTGACGCATTTGCTCGCCAAATCCCGGCATTTCACGATCAGCAACAGCCAATGTGGCATCAGGTGTGATATCACGTTTTGCCGGCCCTGTACCACCTGTTGTAAGCACTAAATGACAATGGTGCTCATCCACTAATTCTTTCAGTGTTTGTTCAATTAATGGCTGCTCATCTGGAATTAATCGAGTTTCCACTTCAAAAGGATCCACCAACGCTTGTTCTAACCATTGTTGTAATTCAGGAATCCCTTGATCTTGATATACACCACTTGATGCTCGATCTGATACTGAAACCAAACCTATTTTTAAAAGTGCGGTCATTTTTTTCCTCATTTTTATACGCAATAAACAGCGTCATTCTACCCTATTTTATCTTTTACCAAAGCATAAAAAAGCCATTTAGCTTTCACTAAATGGCTTTTCATTTTAGAGCTTATTGTCTCGCTTGAACTTTACCGTCAGTATAATCAACGGTCACTACTTTACCTGGTAATAATTGACCAGATAAAATTTGTTGTGCCAAGCTATTTTCGATCTCTTGTTGAATTGCACGTTTCAATGGACGCGCGCCATAAATTGGGTCGTAACCCACTTCAGCAATGAAATCTAATAAAGCGTCGGTAAACACTAATTCGTAGCCACGAGTTTCCATACGTTTTGCTAAGCGTTCTAATTGGATACTTGCAATCGCACGGATATTTTCTTTACCAAGTGGATGGAATACCACAGTTTCATCAATACGGTTGATGAATTCCGGACGGAAATGTTGGCCGACCACAGACATCACTAAGGCTTTCATTTCGCTATAGCTTTCGTCTTTGCTGCCTTGGATTAAATCAGAACCCAAGTTAGAGGTCATAATCACAACCGTGTTACGGAAGTCCACAGTACGACCTTGACCATCAGTTAAACGACCATCATCCAATACTTGTAATAAGATATTGAATACATCTGCGTGTGCTTTTTCCACTTCATCGAGCAAAATCACCGAATATGGACGACGACGCACAGCTTCAGTTAAGTAACCACCTTCTTCATAGCCGACATAGCCTGGAGGTGCCCCCACTAAACGAGATACGCTGTGTTTTTCCATAAACTCTGACATATCGATACGCACCATCGCATCTTCACTATCAAAGAGGAATTTCGCCAAAGTTTTGCAAAGCTCTGTTTTACCTACACCAGTTGGTCCTAAGAATAAGAATGAACCAATTGGGCGGTTAGGATCAGAAAGCCCTGCACGGCTACGGCGAATCGCGTTCGCTACAGCATCTACCGCTTCTTCTTGACCGATCACACGTTTGTGTAATTCTTCTTCCATGCGTAAGAGTTTTTCTTTCTCACCTTCCATCATTTTAGAAACTGGAATGCCGGTTGCTTTAGAAAGTACTTCCGCAATTTCTTCATCAGTCACACGATAGCGTAATAGGCTCATTTCTTTGCCTTCACCGGTTTCGGCAGCAGCAAGTTGTTTTTCCAATTCAGGAATGCGACCGTATTGAAGCTCAGACATTTTACTTAAATCACCTGCACGACGCGCTTGTTCCATTTCAGTTTTCGCCGCATCTAACTCTTGTTTGATGTGTTGTGAACCTGAAAGGGTCGCTTTTTCTGATTTCCAAACTTCTTCAAGTTCAGCATATTCGCGTTCTTTATCAGCAAGCTCTTTTTCTAACATTTCTAAACGTTTACGGCTTGCTTCATCTTCTTCTTTTTGTAATGCTTGTTGTTCCAATTTTAATTGGATAATACGGCGTTCAAGACGATCAAGCGGCTCTGGTTTAGAGTCAATTTCCATACGGATACTAGAAGCAGCTTCATCGATTAAGTCGATGGCTTTATCCGGCAATTGACGATCGGAAATATAACGATGTGAAAGCGTTGCTGCTGCCACGATTGCCGGGTCAGTAATATCTACATGGTGATGGATCTCATAACGCTCTTTCAAACCACGTAAGATCGCAATGGTATCTTCCACGCTTGGCTCGTCCACAAAGACTTTTTGGAAACGACGCTCAAGTGCCGCATCTTTCTCGATATATTGACGATATTCATCTAGTGTTGTTGCACCCACACAGTGTAATTCACCACGCGCTAAACTTGGTTTTAATAAGTTACCCGCATCCATTGCACCGTCAGTTTTACCTGCACCAACCATAGTATGGATTTCATCAATAAAGAGGATCACGCGACCTTCTTCTTTTGATAACTCATTTAAAACGGCTTTTAAACGCTCTTCAAATTCTCCGCGGTATTTCGCACCGGCAATCAAGGCGCCCATATCTAAAGAAAGTACACGTTTGTTTTTTAAACCTTCAGGTACTTCACCATTAACAATACGTTGTGCCAAACCTTCCACGATAGCGGTTTTACCTACACCAGGCTCACCGATTAATACTGGGTTGTTTTTGGTACGACGTTGTAATACTTGAATCGCTCGACGAATCTCTTCATCACGGCCAATCACCGGGTCGAGTTTGCCACTTTCAGCACGAGCTGTTAAATCAATAGTATATTTTTCAAGAGCTTGTCTGCTTTCTTCTGCATTTTGATCGTTCACGCTTTGTCCTCCACGAATATGTTGGATCGCCTGTAAAATTTGTTCTTTTTTCGCACCACATTTTTTCAAAATGTCATTTAATGCGCCTCGCTCTTCAAGCGCAGCTAATAAGAACAATTCACTGGAAATAAATTTATCTTGTTTTTGTTGAGCTAATTTATCACATAAATTCAATAAGTTAAGTAATTGACGGGAAATTTGCACATCACCGCCATTACCCGACACTTGTGGCAATTTATTCAATTCGGCATTTAATTCATTACGCAATAATGCCACGTTCACGCCACTGGTCGTTAAAATTGGTGCAATTGAACCGTCTTGTTGATTTAAAAGTGCGGTCAATAAATGCACTGGTTCGATAAACTGATTATCTTTACCTAGCGCCAATGATTGTGCTTCACTGAGTGCTTGTTGGAATTTTGTGGTAAATTTTTCAATATTCATATGCTTATCTTCTCCTGATTAAATTCTTGGGGTCATCCCCTTTACGAGTTATTAAATAAGACCCTTTTTTGGTATTTCAAGAGAAAAAATCAACAATTTTTAATTTTTTCTATCAAACTTTACTTCTTGATAGGTTTAAGCGACTAAGATTTGATGAAGTGGCACGTCCCACGCTTCAGTTGGAAGCTGTTCGACTTGCTGACATTGATGGGCTAATCCCACAGGGATAAAAGAAGAATTTCGCCAATTTTGTAAGGTACGATCATAAAAACCACCGCCCATGCCAAGGCGATTACCTTGTTTGTCAAACGCGACGAGTGGTGTAAAAAGAATATCTAATTCCTCTAAAGGCAATACGCTCTGAACATTGAGTTTTGGCTCCCAAATGCCAAATTTATTTTTCAGCATCGGTGTATCTGGCAAATAACGTAAAAACAAAAGATGGTTAGGATTGAAAGGGTGTAATACCGGCAAATAAACGTGCTTATCTTGTGCCCAAAGGGTTTTGATAAGTTTCTCTGTGGAGATTTCACCATCAAAGGAAACATACAAGGCAATATGCTGCGCATTTCGTTCTTCAATTAATGCAAACGCTTGTTGAGTAATGGAATTCTCTGCCTGTTGCTGCTGAAGTGCGGTCAAATTTGCTCGTGTTTTACGAATTTGTTGACGGAGTTGATTGCGAAGCGTTTGCTGTGTTGATTTCATTCGATTAGAAAGAATGGATTTTAAAGGAAGGTCCCAGAGTGCCGCTACGAGTAGTAGTCCTTGAACCCGACGGTCCAAGGAAACCGGTAAGGCCATTTTTAGGTTTCTTTAGTCCAATGACGAAGTCAAAGGTCAAGCCTACACACCAATGGCGGGAAACCGATTTATAAAGTTCTAAGTATCGGCTCAGGGACATAACCCATCCACGAACACCCCAGGAAATCTTTTAAATTTATACTAGCTCAATTTGATTAGTTTGACTAGCCTTTATTTGAATAATTTTGCTTATTCAAGCTCGTCCCACAAGGGACGAGAATTATTTTTTAACCGGTTGAGTTAAATCAGATTCTTCCGGTTTTTTCACGTCCGCAAATTGTTTATCTTTATTCGCATCGATAACTTGCTGAGTTTGGTTCGCTAATTGTTGTAAACCCATTTTCTCGTATGCTTCTTTCATTAAGAATAAACCTTCGTAAGTTGCTTTTGCATCCGGATATTGTTGTAACATACCCACTACACGGTTTGATACTGCTACCCACGCATCACGTTTTGCATAGAATTTCGCAATTTCTAATTCATGACGTGCTAATGAGTCTTTAATATACGCCATACGTGCTACTGCATCTTGTGAATATGGGCTATTTGGGAACGCACGCACTAAGCTTTGGAAGTTAGAAAACGCCGTTTTCATTGAAGTTGTTTCACGCGTTGCACGATCGATACCAAAGAAATCTTGGATCATGTTATCAGCCGTTGCTAAGTTTGTTAAACCCGCCATATACACTGCATAGTCACGGTTTGGACTTTGTGGGAATTGCTGTAAGAAGTTATCTACAGTAACCAACGTTGCTGTGTAATCTTGTGTTTTATAGTTTGCATAAATTAAATCAAGCATTGCTTGTTCTTGGTAAGTACTACCAGGGAAACGCTCTGTCGCTGCTTTTAAATAACGAATCGAGTCAGAATAGCTTCCTTCTTGTAATGCAGCCGCGCCTTTTGCATAAAGCTCATCAACAGAAGCTTGCTCCACTTCTTTATTACCACTGCTGCAAGCTGCAATAGCGAATGAGGTAAGTGCAATAAGCGCGAGAGATTTTATTTTACGCATTCTTTTTTCCTTAATTTTTACGAAAATCAATAAATAAGTTACAATTAACGAATATTGTATAGAACATTACACAATAAGCCAACTTTTTAAATTTTTAGATGGATTTTTTATGCCACAAATTACCTTAACGGCTGAAATTCAGCCCGAACAAATGGGACAGCGTTTAGACCAAACCCTCGCAGAGTTGTTCCCCGAATATTCCCGTTCGCGTTTAAAAACCTGGATTGAAGCAAAACAGGTAAAAATGAACGGTGAAATTGCCGATATTCCCCGTGCAAAAGTTTATGGCGGAGAGCAAATTGAAATTTCGGTAGAAGTGGAAGATGAAAACCGTTTTGAGCCGCAAAATATTCCGCTCAATATCGTTTATGAAGATGACGATATTATCGTGATTAACAAACCTAAAGATCTTGTGGTTCACCCTGGTGCAGGCAATCCGGATGGCACGGTACTTAATGCGCTACTCTATCACTATCCACCTATTGCCGAAGTACCGCGCGCGGGGATTGTGCATCGTTTAGATAAAGATACGACAGGTCTCATGGTTGTTGCCAAAACCATTCCAGCACAAACCAAACTTGTACGTGACTTACAAAAACGTAAAATCACTCGTGAATACGAAGCCGTCGCAAGTGGCATTATGACTAAAGGTGGAACCGTAGATCAGCCAATGGCTCGTCACGCGACAAAACGCACATTGATGGCGGTTCACCCAATGGGTAAACCGGCTGTTACGCACTATCGCATTATGGAGAATTTCCGTAATTACACGCGTTTACGCTTACGTTTAGAAACGGGGCGTACTCACCAAATTCGTGTGCACATGGCGCATATTGCACATCCATTATTAGGTGATCAAACTTACGGAGGCCGTCCTCGCCCACCTAAAAATGCAAGCGAAGCTTTCACTGAAGTGCTACGTAATTTTAAACGCCAAGCCTTACATGCGGTTATGTTGCGTTTAGCTCACCCGATTACGGGAGAAATGATGGAATGGTATGCCCCATTGCCGGATGACTTTGTCGAATTACTTCATGCCTTAAAAGCGGATTACCTCGAACATAAAGACGAATTGGATTATTAAGATGAAAACCATTGTTCCAAACTGGAATGTTCCACCACATATCCAAGCTTTTACAACCACAAGAGAAGGTGGCGTAAGCCTGCCGCCTTTCGATAGTTTCAATTTAGGCGATCATGTCGAAGACGATAAAAGTGCGGTCAAAACTAACCGCACTTTATTGGTCGAAAAATTTAATCTGCCACATTTCCCGTTGTTTTTAACTCAAACGCACAGCACTCGTGTAATTACGCTGCCTTATGAAGGCAATGATTTAGAGGCTGATGCGGTTTACACCAATCAACCGAACCAAGTATGTTTGGTGATGACGGCTGATTGCTTACCGGTTTTATTTACCAATAAGCAAGGGACTGAAGTGGCAGCAGCCCATGCGGGCTGGCGTGGGCTCTGTGATGGTGTATTAGAAGAAACCGTGA
>CABSZQ010000048.1 GCA_902482195.1 uncultured Haemophilus sp. | reverse complement strand
GGTTGCAATATGGGGGATGATACGATTTATTCAGGTACTTTGGCTGCAGCATTGGAAGGCCGACATTTAGGGTTGCCAGCTATTGCGGTATCTTTAGATGGTCGTTTGCATTATGAAACAGCGGCTCGTGTAGTGTGTGATTTAATTCCGAAATTACATCCTCAATTATTGAATAAACGCGAAGTGATCAATATCAATGTGCCAGATTTGCCTTACGAAGAGCTTAAAGGCATCAAAGTCTGTCATTTAGGTTATCGCTCATCCGCTGCAGAAGTGATTAAACAAGAAGATCCTCGTGGCGAAAATATTTATTGGATTGGCCCGTCAGGCTTGCCAGAATATGATGGTGAAGGTACAGATTTCCATGCGGTAAAAAATGGTTATGTCGCCATTACGCCAATTCAAGCCGATCTTACGGCTCATCAGTCAATTGCTGCTTTACAAGATTGGCTGGAAAGTGAATAATGTGCCGTTTTGAAACGAAATTTCCCTATTGAAGCAATAAAGGATAAGTGAATGAATATTTTTGGTGCGATGTATGATAAAACAATGCAATGGTCAAAACATCGCTTTGCCGTGTTTTGGTTATCCTTTGTGAGTTTTATTGAGGCCATTTTTTTCCCTGTTCCACCGGATGTGATGTTGATTCCGATGTCAATGTCAAAGCCAAAAAGTGCGTTTCGTTTTGCACTTTATACCACGATTGCTTCGGTTGTCGGTGGAATGATTGGTTATGCTATTGGTTACTATGCCTTTGATTGGGTGCAAGGTTATATTCAACAATGGGGCTACCAAGCTGCTTGGGAACAGGCCATGGCGTGGTTTAAAGAATGGGGCGTGTTAGTGGTCTTTGTTGCCGGTTTTAGTCCTATTCCTTATAAAGTTTTCACCATTTGTGCCGGTGTGATGCAAATGGCGTTTATTCCATTTGTGATTACCGCATTTGTATCGCGTTTTGCTCGTTTTATTTTAGTCGCAAAACTGGCCGCATGGGGCGGGGAGAAATTCGCCGCGAAATTACGTAAATCTATTGAAATCATTGGTTGGAGTGTGGTTGCTCTGGCTGTGATTGCTTATCTTATTTTAAAATAACAGGATGACCTTTTTTATGAATAAATTACTCTTAATTATCTCGAGTGCATTGCTGATCTCAGCTTGTACAGGAGAACCACAAAAACAAGATCCCGATGCATTACCTAATGGTATTATGCAACCCGTAGAGGGAACGGGAGCGGTTGCCGGTGGTAGCTTTATGCCGGAAATTGAAAAGAACTCGATGCCAAATCAAATGAAATAAATTTAATGTTAAAGGAAGAATAAATGAAAAAATCGTTTTTATTGCTCCCTGTGAGTATTGCTATTTTAACGGCTTGTAGTTCAAATAGCCCTGCGCCAATTGAAAATGTAGATGGCACACTTTCTCCGGGTGTAATGCAGCCTGTTGATAATAATTCGAGCGGTACATGGCAGCCAGAAATCCAACAAAATACGATGCCAAATACCATGGGCAATAGCGTGCCAACGGGAACTCAAACACCACAACCAAGTTTCCAACCAACTTATCAACCGGTACAACAGCCAGCAGCAACTCAACCACAGCCTGCTCCAGCACCAGTT
Organism: uncultured Haemophilus sp.; assembly: GCA_902482195.1. Classification (GTDB taxonomy): domain Bacteria; phylum Pseudomonadota; class Gammaproteobacteria; order Enterobacterales; family Pasteurellaceae; genus Haemophilus_D. The sequence goes on along the minus strand of CABSZQ010000048.1, from coordinate 6,280 downwards.
CAACCGCAAACTAAGACGGTAACTAAAACAGTTTCTGATTGTACCAGCTCAGGTGCAATCAACGTGCCGCGTAATCCAAATACGAACGCACCAGATTACAGCCAAATTCAAAAAGGTTCATACAAAGGAAATACCTATAAAGTAAATAAAGGCGATACCATGTTCTTAATCGCTTACTTAACCGGTATGGATGTAAAAGATTTAGCGAGCATGAACAATATGAAAGAGCCTTATAGCTTAAGTGTGGGCCAAACGTTAAAAATTTCAAATTGTTCAACTAAAACGGTTACCACGACTGTACCAGTGAAAACGACGGCACCAACTGCACCAACAGCTCCAGCTGAACCAGAAGTGACTTATACACCAGGTGCGAATGGTACTCAAATTGGCTCTGATGGTACGGTAATTGGTCCAATTAAAGCTGGTGTCGCAACTGGTGGTACATCAACCCCAGCGTTTACCAACAATACACCGAGTACGCCAGTGACAACGACGACAACACAAGTGGAAACCACAAACAATACACCAGTTAATGCGAACGTTGTGGCACCAGTGGCATCGAATGTGGCATGGCAATGGCCAACCCAAGGCAATGTGATCCAAGGCTTCTCTAATACCGATGGAGGTAACAAAGGGATCGATATCAGCGGTTCTCGCGGACAAGCGGTTAAAGCTGCCGCGAGCGGTCGTGTTGTGTATGCGGGTAACGCATTACGTGGCTACGGTAACTTAATCATCATCAAACATAATGATGATTTCTTAAGTGCTTATGCACACAACGACAAGATCCTTGTGAGCGATCAACAAGAAGTGAAAGCGGGTCAAGAGATTGCGAAAATGGGTAGCACAGGAACCAATGCTGTGAAACTTCACTTCGAGATCCGTTATAAAGGTAAATCTGTGGATCCAGTTAGATACTTACCGAGAAGATAATCTTTTCTCATAAAAAAGTGCGGTTAAAAATGACCGCACTTTTTGTTATACTCTCACCAATTTTTTCTCAATGCTTAGAATCTAAGGTTAATTCAATGCGTACAAGTCAATATTTATTCTCAACATTAAAAGAAACCCCAGCTGAAGCGGCCATTGTGAGCCATCAATTGATGCTTCGCGCAGGGATGATTCGTCCTCTTGCTTCAGGTCTCTATAACTGGATGCCAACCGGCTGGCGTGTGCTCCGTAAAGTAGAAAAAATCATTCGTGAAGAAATGGATAAAAGCGGCGCACTTGAAATCAAAATGCCAGTAGTACAACCGGCAGAATTATGGGAAGAATCAGGCCGTTGGGAACAATATGGCCCAGAATTACTTCGTTTTGAAGATCGTGGTAATCGTAACTTTGTATTAGGTCCAACACATGAAGAAGTGATTACGGATTTAGTTCGCCGCGAAGTGTCATCATACAGACAACTTCCAATCAATTTATACCAAATTCAAACTAAATTCCGTGATGAAGTACGTCCTCGTTTCGGTGTAATGCGTTCGCGTGAATTTATCATGAAAGATGCGTATTCTTTCCATGCTGATCACGCGAGCTTGCAACAAACTTATGATGTGATGTACCAAACTTACAGCAATATTTTCAATCGCTTAGGTTTAGATTTCCGTGCAGTACAAGCAGACACTGGTTCTATCGGTGGTAGCGCGTCACATGAATTCCAAGTGCTAGCAAACAGTGGCGAAGATGATGTGATTTTCTCTACGGAATCTGACTACGCTGCAAACATTGAATTAGCGGAAGCGGTGGCAATTGGTGAGCGCGCAGCACCAACGAAAGCAATGGAATTAGTTGATACGCCAAATGCCAAAACAATTGCTGAGTTGGTGGAACAATTCAATTTACCAATTGAGAAAACGGTCAAAACCTTAATCGTAAAAGGGGCAAGCGAAGAGCAACCGTTAGTGGCATTAGTCATTCGTGGTGACCATGAATTAAATGAAATCAAAGCGGAAAAATTACCTGAAGTGGCTTCACCATTTGAGTTTGCGGATGAAGCTGTTATCAAAGCAAAAATAGGTGCAGGTGTGGGTTCATTAGGCCCTGTTAATCTCAATATTCCAGTGATTATTGACCGTTCAGTGGCATTAGTGTCTGATTTCAGTGCAGGTGCAAACATTGATGGTAAACATTACTTCAATATCAACTGGGAACGTGATGTAGCGTTACCAAAAGTGGCGGATATTCGTAACGTGGTTGAAGGTGATCCAAGCCCAGATGGTAAAGGTACCTTATTGATTAAACGTGGTATCGAAGTCGGCCATATTTTCCAATTAGGTAAAAAATACTCAGAAGCGATGAACGCAACCGTTCAAGGTGAAGATGGTCGTCCAATGGTCGTAACCATGGGATGTTACGGTATTGGTGTAACGCGTGTGGTCGCGGCAGCGATTGAACAACATTTTGATGATCGCGGTATTGTATGGCCAACAGATGAAATTGCGCCATTCACCGTAGCTGTCGTGCCTATGAATATGCATAAATCTGAAAGCGTTCAAGAATATGCCGAAGAATTGTACCGCACTTTACAAGCACAAGGTGTAGAAGTGATCTTTGATGATCGTAAAGAACGCCCAGGTGTGATGTTTGCAGATATGGAACTTATCGGTGTGCCACACATGGTAGTGATTGGTGAGAAAAATCTCGCAAATGGCGAAATCGAATACAAAAATCGCCGTACCGGTGAAAAACAAATGATTGCAAAAGATCAGTTGTTAGATTTCTTGAAAGGACAAATTAAAGCTTAATTAAGTCTTTGATGATGAAAAAAGGAGATTGAAGCATACACTTCAATCTCCTTTTTTATTATCGATTAGTAATTACTTGAGGTATTATCAGAAACACCCGTTACAATTGCAATGCCTGCGCTTGCGCCAATTCGTGTAGCACCTGCTTCAATCATTGCTAGTGCGGTTTGAGTATCACGAATACCGCCAGAGGCTTTCACGCCAATGTTGCCCACCGTTTTCTTCATCAATGCCACATCTTCTACGGTTGCACCGCCTTTATTGAAACCCGTTGAGGTTTTAACAAATGCCACACCTAATGCTTTACAGATTTCACAGGCTTTCACGATTTCTTCTTTGGTGAGTAAGCACGTTTCTAAAATCACTTTAAGCGGCACACCATGACAAGCGGTTAATACAGCTTGAATGTCGTCTTTTACGGCCTCCCATTTATTGGATTTAATTAAGCCAACATTAATTACCATATCGATTTCACCCGCCCCAGCTTTGATTGCTTCTTGGGTTTCAAAAGCCTTGACTGAGGATAAGTTGGCACCAAGTGGGAAACCAACAACCGTACAAATTTTGACGTTTGAGCCAGCGAGTTTTTCTTTGGCTAAAGGAATATAGCCTGAATTAATGCAGACTGAATAAAAGCCGTATTGAATAGCTTCATCACAGAGTTTAAGAATATCCTGTTCTGTTTTTTCAGCAGTAAGGGCAGTGTGATCAATATATTGTGCTAATTGTTTACTATCCATATTTTTTCTCCTTATAAAATGATGTGATTATCATAACAAAATCTCTGTAATTTTGACCGCACTTTTCTGATCGATTACAATCCATTTATCCTAGATCATGAAATTTTATTGTGAAACTTAAAACATTATTAAAAAATGCGATTTCGGTCCTGCTGACGTTGATTGTCGTAAGCAGTATTCTCGATTTTATTCGTAAACCTAATATTCCGCCTGAAATTAATGCAACGGCACTTTATGATTTGCAGGGAAACGCCTTCTTTTTACCTCAATTAGATCAAGCTAAGCCGACAATCATTTATTTCTGGGGAAGTTGGTGCGGTTATTGTCGTTATACTTCTCCAGCGATTAATTCACTTTCAGAAGAAGGCTATCCGGTAGTCTCTGTCGCGTTACGTTCAGGAACAAATAAGGACGTGGAAGATTATTTACAAACGCATCACTATCAGTTTACAACGGTGAATGATCCTCAAGGCAAGATTGCGGATCAATGGCAGGTGAATGTGACACCGACGATTATTATTTTAAACAAAGGAAAAATGGATTTGGCTACAACAGGCTGGACGAGTTATTGGGGCTTAAAAGTGCGGTTGTTTTTCACAGAGTTTTTTGGCTAAGCGGCACAAAATCTATTACAATACACAGACTTATTTTAAAGAGGACAGAATTATGATTATCGTAACAGGTGGCGCCGGCTTTATCGGCAGTAATATCGTTAAAGCATTAAACGATATGGGACGCAAAGATATTTTAGTGGTGGATAACTTAAAAGACGGGACTAAATTCATTAACTTAGTGGATCTTGATATCGCAGATTACTGCGATAAAGAGGACTTCATTGCGTCAATTATTGCTGGTGATGATTTAGGTGAGATCGATGCGGTATTCCATGAAGGCGCTTGCTCGGCGACTACTGAATGGGACGGTAAATACATCATGCATAATAACTACGAATATTCAAAAGAGTTATTGCATTACTGCTTAGATCGTCAAATTCCGTTCTTGTATGCATCAAGTGCGGCGACTTATGGCGACAAAACTGAATTCCGTGAAGAGCGTGAATTTGAAGGCCCATTGAATGTGTACGGTTATTCTAAATTCTTATTCGACCAATATGTGCGAGCGATTTTACCTGAAGCAAAATCACCAGTATGTGGTTTCCGTTATTTTAACGTGTATGGTCCGCGTGAAGGCCACAAAGGTTCAATGGCAAGCGTGGCATTCCACTTAAATAACCAAATCCTAAAAGGCGAAAATCCAAAATTATTTGCAGGCAGTGAACACTTCCGCCGTGATTTCGTTTATGTAGGTGATGTGGCACAAGTCAACATTTGGTGCTGGCAAAATGGTATTTCGGGTATCTTTAACTGTGGTACCGGCAATGCAGAATCTTTCGCAGAAGTGGCGAAAGCGGTAATTAAATTCCACGGCAAAGGCGTAGTAGAAACCATTCCATTCCCAGAGCATTTGAAATCGCGCTATCAAGAATATACTCAAGCAGATTTAACGAAACTTCGCGCAACCGGCTATGACAAACCATTTAAAACCGTAGCAGAAGGTGTGGCTGAGTACATGGCGTGGTTAAATAAATAAAAATATTGAACAAATAATGTCGTTCAATACTAGAAAATGAATAAAGTGCGGTTAAAATTAATCTTATTTTTAGCCGCACTTTTGTTATAAGGTCAAGCATGAATATTTTAATTATCGGCCCGTCTTGGGTCGGCGATATGATGATGTCGCACAGTTTGTATCAACAACTCAAACTGCAATATCCCGATTGCCAAATTGATGTGATGGCGCCCAATTGGTGTAAACCGCTTTTAGCCCGTATGCCAGAAGTGCGTCATGCCATTGAAATGCCACTCGGACACGGCAAGTTTGCCTTGTGTGAACGTTATCGTCTAGGTAAGGCATTGCGCAATCAATATGATATGGCGATTGTGTTACCAAATTCCTTGAAATCAGCCTTTATTCCAGCCTTTGCCAAAATTGCCGTACGTCGTGGCTGGAAAGGAGAAAGCCGTTATTTCTTGCTTAATGATTTACGCAATAACAAACGTGATTACCCAATGATGGTGCAACGTTATGTGGCGTTAGCGTTTGAGCAAAATGCGGTACCAAAAGCGGCAGATATTCCTGTTCTAAAACCTTATTTAACCGTTGATTCCACTCAACAAGCTGAAACCTTAAAAAACTTTGAAAAACAGACCGCACTTTTAGGCGAGCGTCCGATTATTGGTTTTTGTCCAGGGGCAGAATTTGGTCCGGCTAAACGTTGGCCGCATTATCATTATGCCAAATTGGCTAAAATGCTGATTGAAAAAGGCTATGCAGTAGAATTATTTGGTTCACCAAAAGATGTGGAAGCCGGGGAACAAATTCGCAATGCATTGCCTGTTGAACTTCAACCATTCTGTTTGAATTTGGCAGGACAAACTAATTTGAATCAAGCCGTGGATTTAATCGCTAACTGTACGGCAGTGGTGAGCAATGATAGCGGCTTAATGCATATTGCCGCTGCGACAGATCGTCCATTGGTTGCACTTTATGGTCCTACTAGCCCAACTTATACGCCACCATTGTCAGATAAAGCCGTGATTATTCGTTTAATTGAAGGCGACTTAATTAAAGTGCGTAAAAGCACAGATAGCTCGGAAGGGTATCACCAAAGTTTGATTGATATTACACCAGCAAAAGTGGTAGAAAAATTGACCGCACTTTTAGAGATTTAAGAAAGAGAGAATATAAAATGGAAGTGACATATCAACCCGTATTAGATAAAAATGAAGCTAAAGC
>CABSZQ010000047.1 GCA_902482195.1 uncultured Haemophilus sp. | reverse complement strand
GTTGCCCATTGCTGAATTTGCGCTTCTGATGGTAAGCCTTCTATATTTTCACAGGCTAGTTGCAGATCAATAATCATATTACCCATGCTATTCTCCTAAATTCGTTTCATTTTCTGACCGCACTTTTTGCTCACGTTCAGCTCGACGCTGCGCTGCGATTTCTTGGCGGCGAATTTCATCTTGAGCTTCCCATTCTTCGTAAGCTTGCACCACTTTTGCCACCACAGGATGTCGTACAATATCTTTACTCTCAAAATAGTTAAAGCTCAATTCCGACACTTTGCTTAATACTTCCATTGCGTGGCGTAAACCCGATTTTGTGCTTCGCGGTAAATCAATTTGAGTCACATCCCCTGTAATCACGGCTTTGGAATTAAAACCAATACGAGTCAAAAACATTTTCATTTGTTCGACTGTTGTATTTTGGCTTTCATCTAAAATAATAAAACTGTCATTAAGTGTCCGCCCACGCATATAAGCCAATGGTGCGATTTCAATGACATTGCGCTCCATCAATTTTTGTACGCGTTCAAAGCCAAGCATTTCAAATAACGCATCATAAAGTGGTCGTAAATAAGGTTCAATTTTCTGCCCTAAATCACCAGGCAGGAAACCTAATTTTTCGCCCGCTTCCACCGCGGGGCGAGTCAGCAAAATGCGACGAATTTCTTGGCGTTCTAATGCCTCTACAGCCGCTGCTACGGCTAAAAAGGTTTTCCCTGTACCAGCGGGGCCAATTCCGAAACTAATATCGTGCGTAAGAATATTATGTAAATACTGAATTTGATTTTCACCACGCGGTTTAATCAAACCTCGCTTGGTTTTAATTGTGGTGCTATAGACGTGATTTTCACTGCGTGACTCACTGCCTTCTTGCGATAACATTCTGCTCTCTTGCAAGGCAATATGCACATCTTCCAACTCAAGTTCTTTCACTTTCCCCTTAATTGGTGCTGTCTCTACATATAATGCCTGGATTAATTTAGCCGCACGCTCAATTAATTGCTCATGATGTGGTTTCGGACTTTCATCGTTAGATTTCACCGTGAAAGTAAAATTATTGCGGGAAATATTGAGGTTAAATTCTTTTTCAATCAGTTTGATATTTTCATCGAATGCACCGCAAAGGGATTGCAGACGATCATTTTCTTGAGGTTCTAAGGTAAAAGTTGTCATTAAATTTCATTTTAGAATTGTGAATACTGTTTCCATTTTAGCCTAATTACGATGAATGTAAAACGGGCTTCACCAACTGATGAAGCCCGATAACTAAATTAAGGCAATTCAGGGAAAAGCATCTTAATCACATTCATTGTCAATCGTCGAGATTGTCCACTAAATGGGAAAATATGCATCATCATCATAGGATTAAAGTTTGCCTCAATCACACCCCACGAATGTAAACTCGGTTCTGCCGGCTGTTTCAAATCAGGAATAATTAAATCTACACCACAAACTGCCGCCCCCATTGCCTTGCTAATCCCTACCGCAATTTCTTTGTAACTGGCATGCATTTCATCCGTCATATCAATAGAATCACCGCCTGTACTAATATTAGAATTCGCACGTAATTGAACAAGTTGATCTTTTGCAGGAATAGAATCCACGGTTAATCCTTGCTCCTTAAGCTGCAACTGCTCAATATCCCCCAATGCTATTTTTTTCAATGGCGTACGACTGCCATCGCCCCGTAAAGGATGATCATTTTTAGCGGCAACTAATTCAGCAACAGTATGTACACTATCTCCAATTACATTTGCTGGAACACGTAATAAGACGGCTAACGTTTGATCACCCAGCACAAAGAAACGATATTCAGTGCCAAGTAGATAATCTTCAACCATGATCTCTTTATCTTCACGGAAAGCAATCTCTACTGCTTTTGCAAAATCATCTCTATCCGTTACACCTTGTTGGAAAATACTGATTCCTAAACCAAAATTCGTTGATTTTGGCTTAATCACGACAGCTCGATTCTCAAAAAGTGGGAAATTTTCGACCGCACTTTTCACATCGGTAAACTCGATGCTTTGCGGTACATTAAAGCCTGCTTTCGCTAACACTTTCTTCGTCACCACTTTATTTTCCATAATGAGTGGAGAAATATAGCTATCGTGAGAAGTCATATTACCGTTTTTCACATATTCCAAATGATCGCCAAATTGAAGACTGATAAATTGATCGCGTTCATCTAAAATCTCAATCTTTAGCCCTTTTTGGATTGCATCAAACAATAACGCTTGTGTGGACAGTTCCATATTATCAAACGCAGTTAATGCATAAAAACGTTCAAAGGCTTTTGCTTTATTGGATTGCGCGATATCCGCCCCTAATTGTTGGTAACTGTCGACCTGTTCAATTGCCGCGACTACTTTTGCACAAAGCGTTTGGCTTGGATCCGCAAATTGTCCTAATTTGTCTTTAACAATCGTTTTAATCTCATCACTCACATTGAGTTGCTCAAGCATTTTGAGCATTTCAAGGAGGACTAATTCCCCTTCTACCGCATAAGCACTTTGCTGTCTTGGGTCTTCCCATGCCACTTCAGCAAGACATGCTTTGCCTAATTTTATACCTTCTTGATCAGCGGTATCATCAAGCCATGCCATTAACAAAATAAAATAATGAATGAATTTCGCGTCAGCGAGTTCCATTCCATAAGGTGCAAACGGATTGAGATCAAACAAACGAAATTCTAAATATTGAATTCCTTTTTGAAGTAAATCGCGCGCTTTTTTAGCGCCACGCAAACGTACGCTTGAGTAAAACTCTTTTTCCGCAATCAAATCACCCGATTTCACCCAGTGTTCTAACGTCTCAACATACTCTTGCAAACTGTCATAAGAGACGTGGATCTTCGGATCATTCACATAACCATATTTCCCTGAACGTAAACTCCGCACATATTGATGCGGTTTAAGGGGGGAATTGCCTCTGAAATATTTATCCTCTACCGTCGGTGTCGCAGAAAACAGATAAAGCAGAATCCATTGATAGCGTAAGAAGTTTTTGGCTATTTTTAGGTAAAAATTATTTTGAAAATCAACCGCACTTTGTGTTTCATTTTGTGCATGAAATAAGGCATCAATAAACTTAGGGTCAATTTGAAAATTGTAATGAATACCACTGACCATTTGCTTATATTTACCGTAAGACTGGACTAAATGCTCCCGATAAGCCACATCTTCCTGATTATCTAATTGTGCAACCTTAATGTGTTCTTCTGGCGGTAATCCTGCTGGCATACTGAAAGGAAAAATAAATTCATCCTCCGGTAAAGTTCGCAAAGTCACTTCATGAATGGCTGAAAGCCAACGTAGTGTATCCTCTAACTTTTTCATAGGGGGAGTCACCAATTCCAACTGACTTTCTGCAAAATCAGTTTGTATGTAGGGGTGAAAACAACGATTACCAAAGGCTTTGGGGTGCAATGATGTCACTATTGAACCATCCGAATGCACCCGTTGACTTTCCTTTTCAATCCCAAACGACCCTTGCTGGAATAAGAGCTCTAAATGATGTTGTTTAATGATTTGCTGAATATTCATATCCGTCCTTATTAGAAATTTCTACTAGACATTATGGAGAAAAATCAACATAGGACGAAGTAAAAAAATAGAATGGGATATGAAATTTTGATATAAGAGAAAAATATCTGAGAATTATTTGCATTATCTCTTTTGAATATATTAGAATGAGACAAATTTTATTTTCAGAAAATGGGCGATTTGCCCGATAACATAAAGGAGTTTTCATGAAAATTAAGCACTTCCAAATTGCCGCACTAACTGGCTTAATGGCGTTTGCAGGATTCGCTTCTGCAGATATTACTGTTTACAATGGACAGCACAAAGAAGGTTCTCAAGCTGTTGCTGATGCATTTACAAAAGCAACGGGCATTAAAGTGACCTTAAACAGTGCTAAAAGTGATCAACTTGCAGGTCAATTAAAAGAAGAGGGCGATAAAACCCCTGCTGACGTATTCTTTTCTGAACAAACTGCACCTTTCGCTGCCCTGTCTGATGCGGGCTTATTAGAACCGCTTTCTGCAGATACTATTAAACAAACTGCACACAAGGGCGTTCCTGTTGCACCGAAAAAAGACTGGGTCGCATTAAGCGGTCGTTCTCGTGTTGTGGTTTACGATCACACTAAATTATCTGAAAAAGACATGGAAAAATCCGTGTTAGATTATGCAACACCAAAATGGAAAGATAAAATTGGTTACGTTCCAACTTCAGGCGCATTCTTAGAGCAAGTTGTTGCGATTACCAAATTAAAAGGTAAAGATGCCGCTCTTAAATGGTTAAAAGGCTTAAAAGAAAACGGCAAACTTTATGCGAAAAACAGTGTTGCCCTTCAAGCGGTTGAAAATGGTGAAGTACCAGCAGCGTTAATTAACAACTATTACTGGTATACTCTGGCAAAAGAAAAAGGTGCTGAAAACCTCAAAACACGTCTTTATTTTATTCGTCATCAAGATCCTGGTGCATTAGTGACTTACTCTGGTGCAGCTGTATTAAAAGGTTCTAAAAATAAAGAAGAAGCGAAAAAATTCGTTGATTTCTTAGCAAGCAAAGAAGGACAACAAGCATTTGTTTCAGTACGTGCAGAATACCCACTTCGTACCGATGTGGTTTCTCCATTTAACATGGAACCTTATGCAAAATTAGAAGCGCCTGTTGTTTCGGCAACCACTGCTGAAGACAAAGACAACGCCAATAAACTTATTGAAGAAGCTGGTTTGAAATAAGTTTAATTTGCTATGCAATATAGGGCGTGTAATACACGCCCTTCTGTTATTTACTCAACTTACTCTATACTGATATTTTAAAGGATTTTTCTGTGTCTAATCGCCCACCTCGCTGGCTTATAGCCTTAATCGTGCTGATTAGTTTGCCATTATTATTACCTTTTTTATATGTTATTGAGCGTGCTGCAGATGTCGGATTGGCTCGTAGCATTGAATTACTTTGGCGCCCAAGAATGTGGGAATTGCTCAGTAATACCCTACTTTTAATGGTATTTGTCACACTTTTTGCCATTATTCTCGGCACACTATGTGCGTTTTTATTAGAACGTTATCGCTTTTGGGGAAAAGGCTTTTTCCAAGTAGCCATGACGCTCCCTCTTTGTATTCCGGCTTTTGTCAGTTGTTTTACGTGGATCAGTCTTACCTTCAGAGTGGAAGGCTTCTGGGGAACCATCGGCATTATGACGCTGAGTTCTTTCCCGCTTGCTTATCTCCCTGTCGCGGCGACCTTAAAAAGACTCGACCGCTCTTTAGAAGAAGTGAGCCTTTCATTAGCTAAAAGCCATGCTTACACATTTTGGCATGCGATTTTTCCACAACTCAAACCCGCCATCGGTAGCAGCGTATTATTAATTGCGCTTCATATGTTGGTAGACTTTGGCGCCGTGTCTATTTTAAATTACCAAACCTTCACTACGGCAATTTTCCAAGAATATGAAATGGCCTTTAATAACAACACCGCCGCCTTACTTTCTGGTGTGTTAATGGTGATCTGTATCTTTGTTGTGATGGGGGAAATTCGTTTTAGAGGCACACAAACACTCTATCAAAGCGGCAAAGGCGTAATACGTCCGTATCCATTGAAAACCCTCTCAGCAGGAAAACAAATTTTAGTCGTAAGCTTTTTCACGACCATTTTTGTGCTCAGTATTGGTGTGCCGATTACTATGCTGATTTATTGGCTAACCGTGGGAAGTTCCATTGAAGGTGCGGTCGATTTTGGGGAATTTTTTACCGCCTTCACAAATTCACTGACTATATCAACACTGGGTGCAACACTTACCGTTATTTGTGCACTACCATTGGTATGGGCTGCGGTACGCTATCGCAGTAAATTGACGATTTGGCTTGATCGAATCCCTTATCTACTTCACGCTGTGCCAGGGCTTGTTATCGCATTATCATTGGTCTTCTTTACCATCAACTATGCCTATTCCCTTTATCAAACCTTTGCCATGGTTATCGTTGCCTACTTTATGCTTTATCTTCCAATGGCGCAAACGACCTTGCGTAGCTCGCTTGAACAAATGTCTAGTAACATTGAAAAGGTAGGGCAAAGCTTAGGCCGTAGCAACTTTTATATTTTCCGTACCTTAGTCATTCCAGCTATGTTACCGGGGATTGCGGCTGCCTTTGCTTTAGTATTTTTAAACTTAATGAAAGAGCTCACCGCAACCTTATTACTGACCCCTAATGACATTAAAACGCTTTCAACTGCGGTGTGGGAATACACCTCTGATGCACAATATGCGGCTGCAACGCCTTATGCCATTATGTTAGTGCTATTTTCAGGGATTCCTGTATTTTTACTGAAACGATACGGTTTTAAATAACGAGAAGATAAAAATGACAACATTACTCGACATTAAAAATTTGAATAAATCCTTTAACGGACACCAGGTTCTGCACAATATCTCTCTGCAATTAGAGAAAGGTGAAATTCTATTTCTTCTTGGCGCATCTGGTTGTGGAAAAACCACCTTATTGCGTAGTATTGCTGGTTTTGAACAACCAACAAGCGGTGAGATTTGGTTAAAGAATCAACCTATTTTTAAAGAAAACCTCAATGTGCCAACTCAGCAACGCAAATTAGGCTATGTGGTACAAGAAGGCGTGCTATTTCCTCATTTAAATGTTTACCGCAATATTGCTTATGGCTTAGGCGATGGCAAAGGGAAAACGGAAGAGGAAAAACAACGCATCGAAGAAGTGATGAAACTCACGGGTATTAGCAGCTTAGCGGACCGTTTCCCTCATCAGCTTTCTGGTGGTCAACAGCAACGTGTTGCACTTGCTCGAGCACTTGCACCAAGCCCTGAGTTAATCCTGTTTGATGAGCCATTTAGTGCGTTAGATGAACATCTAAGAAATCAAATTCGTTACGATATGTTACAAGTATTAAGAGAAAGTGGTTCCTCTGCCGTATTTGTAACCCATGATCGCGATGAAGCACTATGTCATGCTGACAAAATCGCAGTGATTCAAGAAGGGAAAATTCTCCAAATTGCGACACCTAAAACGCTCTATTGGTCACCTCAGTATTTGTCTATTGCTAAATTTATTGGGGACAGCATTATTCTTCCTGCAACATTAAAAAACGATAGCATCGCGACCTGTCAATTAGGTGAAATTGCCATCGAAAATAAAGGAAATGGCCATACGCAAGGGAAAGTGTTATTCCGCCCTGAGCAATTCTCTCTTGCGAAAAAAATCCAAGACCCGACCGCTTCTTTTAAAGGTGAGATTAAGCGAATTGAATCAAGAGGACGAGCTATCAATATTTGTATTGATGTTTGCGGTTATGAATTGAATATCAATGAAGATCTCATCAACGAATACCATACTGACGAACAAGTCACCATGTATTTGTATGGGAAAGGGGTATTCTATAATGACTAAAAAAAGGCGGAACACATTGTTCCGCCTTTTATATGATTAATGTCCAAGTGATTTTCGCATCTTGATGTTGAGCATTTCAACTACTGCTGAGAAGCCCATTGCAAAGTAAATGTAGCCTTTTGGAATATGAATATCCAAACTTTCAGCAATTAAACTTACACCCACTAAAATTAAGAAGGCTAAGGCTAAAATCTTCAATGTTGGATGAGTATCTACAAAATCACCAATTGGTTTCGCCGCAAACATCATCACACCTACTGCAATCATAATTGCCAAAATCATCACTGGAAGGTGGTTTGCCATCCCTACCGCAGTAATCACTGAGTCTAAAGAAAACACAATATCTAAAATCGCAATTTGGATTAATACACCCAAATAACTGACTTTCTTCTTATTATTCTCTTCTTCATGATGTGATTCAGGATGCATCGCTTCTTTGATTTCACCTGTACTTTTCATAATCAGGAATAAGCCCCCAAGGAATA
>CABSZQ010000046.1 GCA_902482195.1 uncultured Haemophilus sp. | reverse complement strand
GATTTTATATGTTGTAGAGTAAATGATTTCTGCAACTTCAATTATTCAATTTATTAAGGAATAAATATGGCAAATCGTAAATATTTTGGTACAGATGGCGTACGCGGTAAAGTGGGTACTTATCCAATCACGCCAGATTTCGCATTGAAATTAGGTTGGGCTGCGGGTAAGGTTTTAGCTTCTCAAGGTTCTCGCACGGTATTAATCGGGAAAGATACTCGTATTTCAGGTTATATGTTGGAATCTGCACTTGAAGCAGGTTTAGCTGCGGCAGGATTAACTGCTGCATTTACCGGTCCAATGCCAACACCTGCCGTGGCGTATTTAACCCGCACTTTCCGTTTAGAAGCGGGTATTGTCATTTCGGCATCACATAACCCTTATTATGATAACGGGATTAAATTCTTCTCTTCACAAGGCACAAAATTACCAGATGATATTGAAGAAGCGATTGAAGCCATGCTTGATCAGCCAATGGATTGTGTGGAGTCTGCTGATTTAGGTAAAGCAAGCCGTATCAGTGATGCTGCAGGACGTTATATTGAATTTTGTAAAAGTACTTTCCCTGCCCACCTTGGTTTAGATGGTTATAAAATTGTGGTGGATTGTGCAAATGGTGCGACTTATCATATTGCGCCAAATGTATTACGTGAGTTAGGCGCAGAAGTGATTGAAATTGGTACAGATCCTAACGGAATCAATATTAATGAGAAATGTGGAGCAACCGATGTAAAAGCGTTACAGGAAAAAGTGCTTGAAACAAAAGCAGATGTTGGTCTTGCTTATGATGGTGATGGTGACCGTATTATGATGGTGGATCACTTAGGTAATAAAGTAGATGGTGACCAAATCCTTTTCATTATTGCTCGTGAAGCTTTACGTTCAGGTCAGCTAAAAGGTGGCGTAGTGGGCACATTAATGAGTAATATGAGCTTAGAGATTGCTTTAAAAATGTTAGGTGTACCTTTTGTGCGTGCTAACGTTGGCGATCGTTATGTGTTAGAAAAAATGGTAGAACATAACTGGACGTTAGGTGGAGAAAACTCTGGCCATATCATTATCGCGGATAAAAACACGACAGGTGATGGTATTATTGCCTCATTAGCCGTATTAAGTGCAATGGTTCAACATCGTTTATCCTTAAACGAGCTTGCAAGTGCGGTGAAATTATTCCCTCAAGTCCTGATTAATGTTCGTTTTGCAGGTGGTACAAATCCGTTAGAAAGTGAAGCAGTAAAAGCGGTAGCCGCTGATGTGGAAAAACGCTTAGAAGGTAAAGGTCGAATTTTACTGCGTAAGTCTGGTACTGAGCCACTTATTCGCGTAATGGTGGAATGTGAAGACGGTGCACTTGCAAAACAATGTGCAGAAGAAATTGCAGAAGCAGTGAAAGCAAATTAATTGAGTGGGGGCTTGCCCCCATTTTTGATCCATAGAATTATCTTTATTATTTTTAGGAAAGCCAATACATGAAAATTTTTATTATGCGTCATGGAGAAGCCGAAGTTATCGCTTCATCCGATGAGGCGCGGCATTTAAATGACTACGGTCGAAAACAGTCGATATTACAGGGACAATGGCTTAAAACTCATCTAAATTCAACCGCACTTTCAGTTCAAAAAGTAATTGTCAGCCCTTATGTAAGAGCACAAGAAACGTTTGAGCTTGTAAATTCAGCCTTAGGTAACACGCTTAATGATATTGAAATTTGGAGTGGGATTACACCTTACGGTAATGCTACATTGGTAGCTGATTATCTATCTGTCTTGCAAGAAGAAGGTATTGAAAGTGTTTTACTCGTTTCTCATTTACCTTTAGTAGGCAGTATTGTTTCAGAGCTTTATGGTAAGCGAAATCCAATTAGTTTTTATCCTTCAACGATAGTTCAAATTGACTGGAATGGTGAAAAAGGCACCATTGAAGCTTTCCATTATCCCAAAGAAAATGGTTAAAGTTGATTGAAGATAATATGAAAATAAAGTTTGATGTGATTTACTTTTTTGAACTATAACTATAGTTGACTCCAAAAGTCGCTAAATAACAAACACCTAGAAATGTGTATTTCTGGGTGTTTTTTTTAAATTTTTTTGATAGACTAAAAGTGAGCTATAACTGAATAGCTTAAATTAAGCCATCATAATGACCCAAGGAGAGTGCTATGAGCAATAAAATCAAAGATAAAGCAACTGAAATGAAAAAAGCAATCGATGACAAATTTTCTGAAGTAAAAAGAGCTGTCGAAGATAAAGCATCAGAAGTGAAAAAAGCAGTTTCAGAAGCAAAAGATGCTGTGTGCTCTAAAGCAGAGGAAGTAAAAAAGTAACTGAAAAATGAAAGAAATGGTTAAGGATTATTCAAATTAACTGAGTTTTGTTGTTCAAAAAAAACACAAAAAAGTAATTTTTTATCTTTACAAAAAATAAAATTTTTATAATGAACTTTTTACAAGTCTTTTAAGTTCATAGGGTTATAGTTGTTTTAGAGAGGTATTATAAAAAAACTATATCTTTAGAAATGTAAATTTTTTTTGAAGGTGTTTTCTTTTGAGTTTTTTTGCGTAGACTAAGTCGCACAAAGCAAATGGCTTTGGATTAATTCTTAACCATAAACATAAAATGGAGAGTAACAATGAAAAAATCAGTATTAGCCGCATTAGTATTAGGTGCATCTTTAGCCGTAACTGGTTGTTTCGATAAACAAGAAACAGCTCAAAAAGTTGAAGCAGCAAAAGATGCAACAGCAAATGCAGCAACACAAGTTAAAGATGCAGCAAAAGAAGTTGCAACTGATGTTAAAGATGCAGCAAAAGAAGTTGCAACTGATGTTAAAAATGCGGCAATTGATGCAAAAGATTCAGCTGCAAATAAAATGGCTGAAACAAAGGAAGCTGTAGCTGATAAAACTTCTGAAATGAAAGATGCTGCTGCAAATAAAATGGCTGAGGCAAAAGATGCAATGTCTTCTAAAATGGAAGAAGTAAAAAATGCAGCTTCTGAAGCAAAAGATGCAGCAGCAGATAAAGCAGTTGAAATGAAAGATGCAGCAGCAGATAAAATGGCTGAAGCAAAAGAAGCAATGTCTTCTAAAATGGAAGCAGCAAAAAACTCAGTTTCAGAAACAAAAGATGCTGTAGTAGATAAAGCAGCTGAAATGAAAGATGCCGCAGCAAATAAAGCAGCTGAAGTAAAAGAAGCTGTGACTAAATAATTAAACTTTCGTAAAATAAAACCTATCAGAGATTATCTGGTAGGTTTTTTCTTTTTGGAGCAATATGAAATGTTATGTGCAATTTATAAAAGTAAACGTAAACCAGGCTGCTATCTTTATATTTCCAAACGAGATGATTTTTCAGCTGTACCGGATATATTAATGCAGAGTTTTGGTAAGCCTCAATTTCTTATGCCTTTCAATTTGAGGGGGAGTAAACCGCTTGTTCATGCAGATAAAGATGAGGTTATGGGGAAAATTACTCAGCAAGGATTTTATCTTCAAATGCCAAAACAAGATGATGGCTTGTTTAATAGTTTGAGTGAGATCAAATAAGCCTTTTATTTTTTCCTAAAAATATCCAAATCTTGCTTTATCTCAATATTTTCCTCAAAAAACTCCTTTAGAATTGACCGCACTTTTAAAAGGAGAATAAAAATGAGTAGTTTCTTTGTGGCAGGTACAGATACTGACGTGGGTAAGACCACCGCCTGCCGTGCCATTATTCAGGCATTACAAGCAAAGGGCGTGCGAATTGTGGGTTATAAGCCGATTGCTTGTAGCTGTGAAGAGGGGATTTATCCTGTCGAAAATCAGTCTAATGAATCCCAAACAGATTATGATGCTGAAAATAATTCAGACGTGTTAGCTTTAATGGATGCAACGAATGAGCCAGTATCTTATCAAGAAGTAAATAGCTATACTTTTGCTCATTCCTTGCCGATGCTGACTCGAGATAAATCACGCATTAAATTAAGTAAGATTAATCAAGCCTTAACGATATTAGTTCAAAAATATCAATCTGTTGTCGTGGAAGGTTCATTTGGGTTACTCACACCAATGGCAGAAGGTAAGAGTTTTGCTGATTGGGTTGTTGAGCATAAAATGCCAGTTGTGTTGGTTGTAGGTATTAAAGAAGGCTGTATTAATCATGCATTGCTGACAGCTCAAGTGATTAAACAGCTTGGCGTTCCTTTATTAGGCTGGATTGCAAATCGAATTAACCCTTGTTTAGGGCATTATAAAGAGGTGGTAGATATTTTAGAGGCTCAGATTGATGCGCCTCTGCTAGGTAAAATCCCTTATATTCATAAACCAGAATCCCAAGAGCTAGGACATTATTTAACGAATATTGATCGTTTGATGTATATGCAAACAGAGTTAGTTAAATAGTCAGTTTGAAATAAAAAGTGCGGTTAAAACTCATTAGATTTTAACCGCACTTTTTTTATTCTTCGTTTTCTGGAAGCTCTTTTTTCAGGATATCTTCTTCCGCGAGGCTAGATAGGCGAGCAATCGCATTACGGTAAGAGATTTCAAGGGTTTCCCGACTGGTTGCAATAACACCTTGATCTACTAAGAATCCATCATTTACATCATATACCCAGCCATGTAGGGAGAGTTTTTGTCCACGTTCCCAAGCACTTTTTACGATAGATGTGCGTCCTAGGTTATAAACTTGCTCCGCAACATTTAATTTAGTAAGCATATCTGAGCGTTTTTCTGCTGAAAGATTGCCTAATAGGTGCCCGTGTTTAAACCAAATATCACGAATGTGGAGCAACCAGTTATTGATTAATCCAAGATCGTGATCTTGCATGGCAGCGTTGATACCACCACAATTTGTGTGGCCACAAATAATAATATGCTCGATTTTGAGTACATCAACGGCATATTGCACAACCGAAAGACAGTTAAAATCCGTATGAATAACTTGGTTAGCAACATTACGATGTACAAATAACTCACCTGGTTCAAGATTTGTTAATTTTTCAGCTGGAACACGGCTATCTGAGCAGCCAATCCAGAGATAATGAGGTGTTTGGTGATCGGCAAGTTCTTTAAAATAAGTGGAATTTTCTTCTTTCATTCTTTGCGCCCAACTGTAGTTGTTAGCAAAGAGTTGTTTAATTTTGTCCATTTCTACTTTCCTTAATATGATGTATTTGAAAGATTAATTCAAACACAATAAATGAAATAGGGGATAAATTTATCGCCTAAAATGATGACCGCACTTTAAAAAAGTGCGGTCAATTTAAACAATATTTTTAGAAATTTGCATTTCTTGGTGCGCGAGGGAATGGAATCACATCGCGAATATTTTGTACGCCAGTTACATAAACGATTAAGCGTTCAAAACCAAGACCGAAACCTGAATGTGGTACGGTACCATATTTACGAAGATCACGATACCACCAGTAATCTTCAGGATTTAAGCCCATTTCTTCCATACGTTTATCTAATACGTCTAAACGTTCTTCACGTTGAGAACCTCCAATGATTTCACCAATTCCAGGTGCAAGAACATCCATTGCGGCCACAGTTTTACCATCATCATTTAAACGCATATAGAAGGCTTTGATATCTTTCGGATAGTTTTTCACGACAACAGGTGATTTGAAATATTCTTCCGCTAAGAAACGTTCATGTTCAGAAGATAAATCGATACCCCAAGAAACAGGGAACTCGAATTTCTTACCTGATTTTAATAATACATCGATCGCATCGGTATAGTCGATTTGAGCAAAATCAGAGTTTACAAAGTTTTCTAAACGAGTAATCACATCTTTATCTACGTGTTTTTCAAAGAATTTTAAGTCATCTTTACGTTCAGCAAGCACGGCGCGGAAAACGTATTTCAACATGTCTTCTGCTAATTTCGCATTATCAACAAGTGTTGCAAATGCAACTTCAGGTTCAACCATCCAGAATTCTGCAAGGTGACGAGTTGTATTTGAATTTTCAGCACGAAATGTTGGACCGAAAGTATAGATTTTGCTTAATGCACACGCGTAAGTCTCACCATTTAACTGGCCTGAAACGGTTAAAAATGATTCTTTGCCGAAGAAGTCTTGACTGAAATCGACTTTACCATCTTCACCACGAGGAAGGTTTTCTAAATCAAGGGTTGAAACACGGAACATTTCACCCGCACCTTCAGTGTCTGAAGCGGTAATTAATGGAGTAGCAACCCAGTAGAAGCCTTGTTCATGGAAGAAACGATGAATCGCTTGCGCTAAGCAGTGACGAACACGCGCCACGGCACCGATAATATTGGTACGAGGACGTAAGTGAGCGACTTCACGTAAGTATTCAATTGAGTGACGTTTTGCTGCCATTGGATAAGTGTCAGGATCTTCTACAAACCCTGTCACTTCTACTTTTTCAGCTTGAAGTTCAACAGCTTGACCTTCTGCAGGGGACTCAACAATAGTGCCTGTTACAATAACAGAACAACCTGTTGTTAAGCGTAATACTTCACTTTCGTAATTTTCAATATCGTTATTGACGATAACTTGAATAGGATCAAAGCAAGAGCCGTCATAAACAGCGAGGAAAGAAAGACCAGCTTTAGAATCACGACGGGTACGAACCCAGCCGCGTACGGTAACTTTTTCGCCAATAGCGATTTTACCTTGTAACACATCAACAATGGATGCAACTTTAGACATATAAACCTCTGTAATTCATTATAAATTAGGCAATAAAACTGTGTTAGTTTACCTTAAATCGCAAAATTTTCCATAAAAAGTTAGTGTAAATCGGGCTTGCACAGTAAAATAATTCCTTCACTTTATTTAGGAGAAAAACTATGTGGTCTGATATTTTGACCGGCTATGGCATTTTTATTTTAGAGATTTTAACGATTTTACTTGTAATCGCAGCTATCGTGGCAATGATTATTTCTGCAAAGCAACGTAATGCGGCACATCATGGTGAATTAGTTGTGACAGATCTTTCTGAAGAATTTAAGGAAACAGTTAAGCATTTACGCGATTTCCAACTTTCAGAAGAAGAGCTTAAACAAGCGGAAAAAACAGAGAAGAAAGCCAAAAAACAAGAAGCAAAGGCTTTAAAAGCAAAATTAAAAAACGGTGAGAAAGCAGCACCTAAACCTTGTGTTTACGTGCTCGATTTTAAGGGTGATATTTCTGCATCAGAAACAACCGCACTTCGTGAGGAAATTTCGGCAATTATTAATGTGGCAAAAGCCGATGATGAAGTCTTATTACGTTTAGAAAGCCCTGGTGGTGTTGTTCATGGTTATGGCTTGGCTGCATCACAGTTAGCTCGCTTAAAACAAAAAGGGATTAAATTAACGGTTGCAGTAGATAAGGTCGCTGCAAGTGGTGGGTATATGATGGCTTGTGTGGCAGATAAAATTGTTTCTGCGCCTTTTGCGATTATCGGTTCTATTGGTGTGGTTGCGCAAATTCCCAATATTCATCGTTTGTTAAAAAAACATGATGTCGATGTTGATGTGATTACAGCAGGAGAATTTAAGCGCACGGTCACAGTATTAGGTGAAAATACTGAAAAAGGAAAACAAAAATTCCAAGCAGAACTTGAAGAAACACATCAATTATTTAAACAATTTGTGGCTCAAAATCGACCGCACTTAGATGTGGATAAAGTCGCAACTGGTGAGCATTGGTTCGGTCAACAAGCCTTAGCGCTTCAACTAGTCGATGAGTTAGCAACCAGTGATGATATTATTCTTGAAAAAATGAAAGATAAGTCTGTGATCGCGGTGAAATATAAAGTGAAAAAGCCACTTTTACAAAAAATAGGTAAGCAAGCTGAAGAGAGTATCGAGGGAATTATCCATCGAAATTTAACAAAAAATGGGCAGAATTTTATTCAATAAGAAAAAAATTTACTTATTTGACAACTCTTTACACAACTTTACAAAAAAGTTCCATAAAAAATCATTTTTTAATGTTTTTTTATTTACAAGTTAAAGAATTATGACTACCATACGCCATGAAACTCTTATAG
>CABSZQ010000045.1 GCA_902482195.1 uncultured Haemophilus sp. | reverse complement strand
AATAAACATCACCGCCATCACCGCCATCGCCGCCATCTGGACCGCCTTTTGGGATAAATTTTTCACGGCGGAAACTTACACAACCGTTTCCACCATCCCCTGCTTCCACACGAATCAGGGCTTCATCAATAAATTTCATAAAAACTCTCCAATATTTAACCGCACTTTACTTTGATTGCGGTAATAACTTATGTCCGATTGCCGACAAAATTGCTCCGCATACTACAACAAACGCCCCAATATAGCTAATCATATTTAATTCTGGTGTGGCAAAATTATCAGGGCTCGCATAATGCGCAAGATGAGCAAAGAAAATGGTAAATAGCGGTACTAAGGTAATCACAACGCTTACTTTAGAAACTTCCCAACGATTAAGGGCTTCAGCATAAGCGCCATAACCAAATAATGTATTCAGGCAACAATAAACAAAACACCCGAACGCAAACGGGGTGAGATTGCTCACTTGTGAAAATTCAACAACAGGTGTAAAGACTAAAAGACAGCCAAAATACATCATTAATAAAATTTGTTGCGAACTAAAACGACGGAGCATGAGTTTTTGTGCCATACCATAAGCAACCCAAACTAATGAAGCGGTTAGGCTTAGTAAGACGCCCGTTAAATAACCACTCTCTCCTTTAAACATCTCAAGCTTATCATTGAAGAAAAGCACCAATCCAACCAATAACAAACCCAAACCAATTTTTTGATGTAATCCGAGCTTTTCTCTAAAGACAAAAATACCGCAAATTAACATGCCAAAAGAAGAAAAATGAATAAAAATTTGAGCTGAAGAAGGATCAATAAAATTAAGTGAGCTATTAAATAAAAAGAAATTACCCGCTAATCCCGCTACACCTATGATTACAAGCCAAATAAAACGACCACCTTTCGAAAATTGTGGTAACTTTTTCTTGTAACCTAGCAAAATCAATAGTGCAAGAGAAGCCACCGCAAATCGATACCACACGATCGTTTGTGGTGTCATCACTGATAAAACCTGTTTTAACGCAATAGGTAAAGATCCCCACGCCATCGCCGTAATTAAAGCGAAGAGAAAACCTAAAAGCGGTTGTTGTTTCATGATATCTTCCTTTATTTTACTAAAGAGCGGTTAGGAATTGAGATAAATTTCGGCTAAGAAATATCAAGATAAGCAATAGTGCCAGAATAACAAATGTTATTGATGATTGTAAATTGCTGCTAAACAAAAGAAAACGCCCCACAAGAAATGCGGGGCGTTTATCAAATCAGATGTAAAATTATTCAGTTACAATACTTACGTATTTACGGCTTTTCTCGCCTTTAACTTCAAATTTTACTTTACCGTCAGCGGTAGCAAATAAGGTGTGGTCACGGCCCATACCTACGTTGTTACCTGCGTGGAATTTAGTACCACGTTGACGTACAATGATGCTACCTGCTAATACAGATTCGCCACCGAAACGTTTAACACCAAGGCGTTTAGCTTCAGAATCACGACCGTTACGAGTTGAACCACCAGCTTTTTTAGTTGCCATCTACTTGATCTCCTCTGAAATTATGCTTGAATCCCAGTGATTTTCACTTCTGTGAACCACTGACGATGACCTTGTTGTTTACGGCTGTGTTTACGACGACGGAACTTAACGATTTTAACTTTATCGCCACGACCTTGTGCCACAACTTCAGCCACTACTTTCGCGCCAGCTACTACTGGTGCACCAATTTTAACATCTTCACCATTAACGACCATCAACACTGAGTCGAACTCAACTGTTGCGCCAGTTGCAAGTTCAAGTTTTTCTAAACGAACTACTTGACCTTCGCTCACACGGTGTTGTTTACCGCCACTTTGGAAAACTGCGTACATAAATACTCCGCTATAAATTGTGCTTCTCCGTTACTATTTTCGGTCCGCACTTCAAAATTCATATAAATAGGTCGCAAATTCTACGGAAAAAACAACTCGATCGCAAGCACTTATTTGCAATAAAATAAAAAAAAGCGCTTTTCCTCGAGTTTAATTTCAGAAACCTTGAAAAATCGGGTAAAATTCACCGCACTTTCTTTTATATACACAACCATCGAACCAAATGAAGATGAACAAACAAGATTTAATGGATATGCATGCAATCCAAGCATTAACAGATGCGGATATGCAGAAAGTCAACCAAGCCATTTTAGCACAAATTAACTCCGATGTGCCGATGGTTAATCAGCTTGGTTTTTATATTGTGCAAGGTGGCGGAAAACGTATTCGACCACTTATTGCGGTTTTAGCGGCTCGTGCATTAGGCTACGAAAGCGATAAAGTGGCCACTTGTGCGACCTTTGTAGAATTTATTCACACTGCTTCTTTATTACATGATGATGTGGTAGATGAATCTGATATGCGTCGTGGTCGCGCAACGGCAAATTCTGCCTTTGGTAATGCCGCTAGCGTATTAGTGGGTGACTTCATTTATACTCGTGCATTCCAGTTAGTGGCACAGTTACAATCGCTAGATATTCTTCGCATTATGGCAGATGCCACCAACGTGTTGGCTGAAGGTGAAGTTCAACAATTGATGAATGTGAACGATCCCGATACCACGGAAGAAAGCTATATGCGTGTGATTTATAGTAAAACAGCACGTTTATTTGAAGTGGCAGCGCAATCTGTTGCGATTGTTGCAGGTGCTGAAAAATCAATTGAAACGGCATTTCAAGAATATGGTCGCTATCTCGGTACCGCATTCCAATTAGTGGATGACGTGCTAGATTACAGCGCAAACGCTGCAGCATTGGGTAAAAATGTGGGCGATGACCTCGCCGAAGGTAAACCTACTCTTCCTTTATTACACGCAATGCGTCACGGCAATCCACAACAAGCCGCGCTTATTCGCGAAGCCATTGAACAAGGCGGAAAACGTGATGCGATCGATGAAGTGCTTGCGATTATGGAAGAACATAAATCCCTCGATTACGCAATGGATCGTGCGAAACAAGAAGCCCAAAAAGCCGTTGATGCCATTGCCTTATTACCTGAAAGCGAATACAAAAAAGCCTTAATTTCACTGGCTTATTTATCGGTAGACCGAACTTATTAATATGACTGAAGAACAAATTCAACCGCAAAGTGCGGCCGATTCTCAACCTAAATTTCAAAAACCGCGTAAACAAAAAGTGCGCAAGGATCCCAATGCGCCTTTTATTCGTGAAAAACTGGAATTACCTGAAGGACATAATAAGTTACTTCTCCACTCCTGCTGTGCGCCTTGCTCAGGTGAAGTGATGGAAGCCATTTTGGCCTCTGGTATTGAGTTTACGATTTATTTTTACAACCCGAATATTCATCCATTGAAAGAATATTTAATTCGTAAAGAAGAAAACATCCGTTTTGCCCAAAAATTTGGGATTCCGTTTATTGATGCAGACTACGATCGCCAACAATGGTTTGATCGCGCAAAAGGTATGGAATGGGAACCTGAACGTGGCATCCGTTGCACTATGTGTTTTGATATGCGTTTTGAAAAAGCGGCTGAATATGCTCATGAACATGGCTTCCCTGTATTTACTAGCTGTCTTGGTATTTCTCGCTGGAAAGACATGGATCAAATCAACGGTTGTGGTCACCGTGCGGCTAAAAAATATGATGATGTGATTTATTGGGATTACAACTGGCGTAAAGCTGGAGGATCGCAACGCATGATCGAAATCAGTAAACGTGAACGTTTTTATCAGCAAGAATATTGTGGCTGCGTTTATTCTTTACGAGACAGCAATAAATGGCGTGAAGAAACAGGGCGACAAAAAATTGAAATTGGTAAACTCTATTACACGCCCGATTAAAAATACATAAAAAAGAACCGCACTTTCAACATGCGGTTCTTTTTTATTTAATCGATGATAAGGCGCCCACCCAATGCATTCTCCAAAGAATGATCTAATTGCTGAATTCGCGTACATAGCACGTTTTCAATCTGGGCATTTTTATTTTTTTCTTGGGTTAACTCAAAACTTAAATTCAAGGCAACAATAGAAAGCACACGGTCTAATTGCAATAAACCTGTACGCTCTTTCATTTCAGACACTTGAAGATCTAAATTACGCGCCGCTTGACGCAAAATCTCTTCTTGTTCGGCAGGGACATTCAAGCGCAGCACTTGCCCTAATACAACAACTTCAACCAGTTTTAATGACATGTTATTCCCTTATGTTGAATGCTCAAGTGTTCCTATTATGCCACAGCCAAATGCCTTCGTCATAATTTTTACGTTTAATTGACCGCACTTTATCCGTTCGCCCCATTTCGCAATTTACGCTATAATGCGACACTTTTCATTATTTTTGAACGGAATATTTATGCCAACTATTGCTCCTAATCCATTAGTCCTAGTGGACGGTTCATCTTATTTATATCGTGCTTTCCATGCTTTTCCGCCACTCACCAATTCTGCTGGCGAGCCGACTGGCGCCATGTACGGTGTATTAAATATGCTCAAAAGCCTGATTTCGCAAGTGCAACCGAGCCACATTGCGGTAGTCTTTGATGCAAAGGGCAAAACTTTCCGTGATGAAATGTTTGAACAATATAAATCCCATCGTCCACCGATGCCGGATGATCTGCGTAAACAAATTCAGCCGTTGCACGATATTATCCGTGCCCTTGGCATTCCTCTTTTAGTCATTGAAGGTGTGGAGGCTGATGATGTCATTGGTACCTTAGCGGTAGCGGCTTCTAAAGCCAATCAAAAAGTCTTGATCAGCACCGGCGATAAAGACATGGCGCAGCTAGTGGATGACAACATTATGTTGATCAACACCATGAATAATACCTTATTAGATCGCGATGCCGTGATTGAAAAATACGGTATTCCACCAGAACTCATCATCGATTACTTAGCGCTAATGGGCGATAGCGCCGATAATATTCCAGGCGTAGCGGGTGTGGGTGAAAAAACCGCTCTTGGTCTCTTACAGGGTATCGGCAGCATGGCAGAAATTTATGCCAACTTAGACAAAGTGGCTGAATTACCAATTCGTGGGGCAAAAAAATTAGGTGATAAATTATTGGCGGAAAAAGAAATGGCGGATTTATCCTATCGTCTTGCCACCATCAAAACTGATGTGGATCTCGATATCACACCAGAACAACTCACGCTTGGTGCAAGCAATAACGATCAACTCACTGAATATTTTGGCCGTTATGAATTTAAACGTTGGCTCAATGAAGTGATGAATGGTGCTGATTCCATCACCAATAATAACGAACAACCGACTAAGATCAATCACTATCAAGCTACGCCTTCGCTCGCTCAAGACAATACCGATGAAACATTACCAGCAATTCAAATTGATCGCAGCCGTTATGAAACCTTGCTCACTGAAGCGGATTTAAATCGTTGGGTGGACAAACTCAAACAAGCCAAACTTTTTGCCCTCGATACAGAAACCGATAATTTAGATTATATGGCTGCCAACTTAGTGGGCATTTCCTTTGCGTTAGAAAACGGTGAAGCAGCTTACTTACCGCTGCAATTAGATTATTTAGGTGCACCGAAAACCCTTGAAAAAACAACCGCACTTTCGCTGTTAAAACCGGTTTTAGAAAATCCAGCCATTCAAAAAGTCGGACAAAACTTCAAGTACGACCTCACTATTTTCGCCCGTAATGGCATTGATGTGCAAGGTGTGGCTTTCGATACTATGCTCGAATCCTATGTACTCAATAGCACCGGTCGCCACAATATGGACGATCTGGCGAAACGTTATTTAGGACATCAAACCATCAGTTTTGAAGAGATTGCAGGCAAAGGTAAAAATCAGCTGACTTTTAACCAAATTCCATTAGAACAAGCTGCCGAGTATGCTGCGGAAGATGCTGATGTGACAATGAAACTGCAACAAGTACTATGGGAAAAACTTTCCAAAGAACCAAGTCTTGAAAAACTCTTTAAAGAAATGGAATTGCCATTGTTAGGCGTACTTTCCCGTATGGAGCGTCGCGGTGTCTTAATTGATAGCGATGCGCTATTCCTACAATCCAACGAAATTGCTAACCGTTTAAGTGAATTAGAAGAACAAGCCTATGTCTTGGCTGGGCAACCATTTAATTTAGCTTCCACCAAACAATTACAAGAAATTTTGTTTGATAAATTAGGTTTACCAGTCATTCAAAAAACACCAAAAGGTGCACCATCCACCAACGAGGAAGTGTTGGAAGAACTCGCATTTAGTCATGAATTGCCAAAAGTATTGGTAGAACATCGTGGGCTAAGCAAACTAAAATCCACCTACACCGACAAATTGCCACAAATGGTGAATCCGCAAACGGGTCGAGTGCATACTTCCTACCATCAAGCGGTGACAGCCACCGGTCGTCTTTCATCAAGCGATCCGAATCTGCAAAACATTCCGATTCGTAATGAAGAAGGTCGCCGCATTCGTCAGGCATTTATTGCGCGCGAAGGCTTTACTGTTGTTGCTGCCGACTATTCTCAAATCGAGCTGCGCATTATGGCACATCTATCACAGGATCAGGGCTTAATTAACGCCTTTACCCAAGGCAAAGATATTCACCGCTCTACCGCAGCAGAAATCTTTGGTGTCGCACTGGATGAAGTGACGTCCGAACAACGTCGTAATGCTAAAGCGATTAACTTCGGTTTAATTTATGGTATGTCAGCCTTTGGCTTATCGCGTCAACTCGGTATTGGCCGTGCCGATGCCCAAAGCTATATGGATTTATATTTCAAACGCTATCCGGGCGTACAAACTTTTATGCACGATATTCGCGAAAAAGCCAAAGCCCAAGGCTATGTGGAAACCCTATTCGGCCGTCGTTTATATCTGCCTGATATTAACTCTTCTAATGGTATGCGCCGTAAAGCAGCCGAACGTGTCGCGATCAATGCACCAATGCAAGGTACCGCCGCAGACATTATTAAACGCGCCATGATTCAATTGGATCAAAAACTACAAAATGATCCCGATATTGCGATGATTATGCAAGTGCACGATGAATTGGTGTTTGAAGTGCGGTCCGAAAAAGTCGCGTTTTATAGCGAGCTCATCAAAACACAAATGGAAAGTGCCGCTGATTTAGTGGTACCACTGATTGTAGAAGTGGGGCAAGGCACGAACTGGGATGAGGCGCACTAAGGAATTTAGTCATGAATAAAGTTATTCAAAGTCAGCACTTTACGGCAGAACGTGCTTGGGGAGCACTGGATATTACCAATATGAATGGCATTTCCGTGCGTCTTCACTGGACAGATAAACCTTACAAATGGCATATCAATGACGGTGAAGAAGTCTTTGCTGTCATGGATGGTACGGTGGAAATGCGCTACAAAGAAGAGGGTCAAGAGAAAGCCGTATTGCTCCATACGGGTGATATTTTTTATGCGAGTATCGGTACCGAACATGTTGCTCATCCACAAGGCGAAGCGCGCATATTAGTTATAGAGAAAGAAGACAGCATTTAACAGATTAAAAAGAATTTTATGAATCAAGAAAGACTCAATGAAATCGAAAAACCATTACTTCATCTTGTGGAACGTGATGTGGTTCCCGCACTTGGCTGTACTGAGCCTATCTCTTTAGCGCTTGCCGCAGCAACGGCGGCTAAATATTTAGGCAAAACACCGGAACGTATTGAAGCCAAGGTGTCACCAAACCTAATGAAAAATGGATTGGGCGTTGCAGTACCAGGAACGGGCATGGTGGGCTTGCCAATCGCAGCCGCGATTGGTGCTTTAGGCGGTGACCCTGAGGGTGAGTTGGAAGTATTAAAACACATCACGCCTGAGCAAGTTTCCCAAGCCAAGGCGATGCTTGATAAAAAACTCGTTAATGTGGATATTCATCAAACCGAGCATATTTTATATTCAGAAGCGGTGTTGCTTGCGGATAATGACCGAGTGAAAGTAGCCATTCAAGATCAACACACCAACATCATTTTGATTGAAAAAAATGGCGAGGTTGTTTTTGAGAAAGAACACGATGAATGTGCTGATTGCGATCCCTATGATATGTTCAAACAGGTGAGCGC
>CABSZQ010000044.1 GCA_902482195.1 uncultured Haemophilus sp. | reverse complement strand
GATCTTAATGATTTTGCAGCAGTAAATGCAGAGTACGAGAAATTCTTCAAAGAAAATAAT
Organism: uncultured Haemophilus sp.; assembly: GCA_902482195.1. GTDB lineage: Bacteria > Pseudomonadota > Gammaproteobacteria > Enterobacterales > Pasteurellaceae > Haemophilus_D. The sequence continues at coordinate 8,004 of CABSZQ010000044.1, read as the reverse complement.
CATCCGAATTTCCCTGCGCGTTCTTGTGTAGAAGTAGCTCGATTACCAAAAGATGTAGGTGTGGAAATCGAAGCAATTGCTGTAAGAAAATAATCGAAAAGTGCGGTTAAAATCTGCAGATTTTTTCTACAATAGACTTTACAAGAGCGAGATTAATCACTATAATCTCGCTCCTAAATTACGCTTAGCGTAAAATTTCTGGTTGGTGCTTGACCTATTCAAGCCCCGTCCAAGACCGTAGGGAATGGTTAGCAATAATCGTCTTAATAATCCTACGTAGATGGTGAACAGAATAAGAATATTTCTTGCTTCTGGGCACCGAAGTCGTCCTAGTCTGAAAGATAACTCTTTCGATGAGGTAAATTAATTCCGAGAAATCGGAGTGTATTCAGGAGCTAAAAGCCAATGGCATTAAATCTTCAAGACAAACAAGCAATTGTTGCCGAAGTAAATGAAGCAGCCAAAGGTGCACTTTCAGCAGTAATCGCGGACTCTCGTGGTGTAACTGTTGATAAAATGACTGAATTACGTAAAGCAGCTCGTGAAGCTGGTGTAACAATGCGCGTTGTTCGTAATACTTTATTACGTCGTGCGGTTGAAGGCACTGATTTCGAATGCTTACAAGATACGTTTGTAGGTCCAACACTTATCGCATTCTCTAATGAACACCCAGGTGCAGCAGCACGTTTGTTCAAAGATTTTGCTAAAGCAAACGATAAGTTTGAAATTAAAGGTGCAGCCTTTGAAGGTAAGATCCAAGATGTTGAATTCTTAGCAACATTACCAACTTACGAAGAAGCAATTGCACGTTTAATGGGCACAATGAAAGAAGCTGCGGCAGGCAAACTTGTTCGCACTTTTGCGGCATTACGCGACAAATTACAAGAAGCAGCTTAATCATTAAGCGTTTCTTACTTCATTTAACTTTATTAATTTTAGGAATTGATTGTTATGTCATTAACTAACGAACAAATCATTGAAGCGATTGCTTCTAAATCTGTAACTGAAATCGTTGAATTAATCGCAGCGATGGAAGAAAAATTCGGCGTTTCTGCAGCAGCAGTAGCAGCAGCTCCAGCAGCTGGCGGCGCAGCAGCAGCGGCAGAAGAAAAAACTGAATTCGACGTAGTTCTTGCTGAAGCTGGTGCTAACAAAGTAGCAGTTATCAAAGCAGTACGTGGTGCAACTGGTTTAGGCTTAAAAGAAGCTAAAGACTTAGTTGAATCTGCTCCAGCTAACTTAAAAGAAGGCATTTCTAAAGAAGAAGCTGAAGCACTTAAGAAAGAATTAGAAGAAGCTGGTGCAAAAGTAGAAATCAAATAATTTTTGATTCACTTATGTCCTGTTTCTCAGGCTTAATGGCTGGTGGTTTACCATCAGCCATTTTGTGCTATCAAAAACAGCACAAAAAACAGATAGGCATTTTCCGTTTAATGGTATCTGTTTCCACTTAAATTAATCAGACGTTTTAATTTAAGTAGCCCACTACAGAAGTAAGGTTCAGAGTGCGGTATCCGAAACGGCGTCAATCTCCGATATAAATAAAAGCGTCAATCAATTTGACCGCACTTTTTTATATCAACTCGGTCTCACTAAAATTTACAGAGGAAAACCAATAATGGGTTACTCCTATACTGAGAAAAAACGAATTCGTAAAGACTTCGGCAAACGTCCGCAAGTTTTAAATGTACCTTATTTATTAACCATCCAATTAGATTCTTTTGATAAATTCATTCAAAAAGATCCTGAAGGTCAACAAGGCTTAGAAGCTGCATTCCGTTCTGTTTTCCCAATCGTAAGCAATAATGGTTATACAGAATTACAATATGTTGATTACCGTTTAGAAGAGCCAGAATTTGATGTACGTGAATGCCAAATTCGCGGTTCAACTTATGCGGCAGGTTTACGCGTAAAATTACGTTTAGTTAGCTACGATAAAGAATCTTCATCACGCGCAGTCAAAGACATTAAAGAAAGCGAAGTATATATGGGTGAAATCCCATTAATGACTGACAACGGTACCTTTGTTATCAATGGTACTGAGCGTGTTATCGTTTCACAATTACACCGTAGCCCGGGCGTATTCTTTGATTCTGACAAAGGTAAAACACACTCTTCAGGTAAAGTGCTTTATAACGCACGTATTATTCCTTACCGTGGTTCTTGGTTAGATTTCGAATTTGATCCAAAAGATAACTTATATGCGCGTATTGACCGCCGTCGTAAATTACCGGCAACCATTATTTTACGTGCGTTAGGTTACACTGTTGAAGAAATCTTAAACTTATTCTTCGACAAAGTAACTTTCGAAATCGCTGGCAATAAATTACTCATGACATTAGTGCCAGAACGTCTACGTGGTGAAACGGCGACATTTGATATTGAAGCAAATGGCAAAGTCTATGTAGAACGCGGTCGTCGTATCACAGCTCGTCACATCAAAGCATTAGAAAAAGATAATGTGACACAAGTTGAAGTGCCAACTGAATATATCGCAGGTAAAGTTGCAGCGAAAGATTATGTAGATCTTGAATCTGGTGAAATCATTTGCCCAGCAAATGGCGAGATTTCTTTAGAAGTGTTAGCGAAATTATCGCAAGCAGGCTATAAAGTGATCGAAACATTATTCACCAATGACTTAGATTACGGTCCATATATCTCGGAAACATTACGTGTTGATCCAACTTACGATCGTGTAAGTGCATTATATGAAATCTATCGTATGATGCGTCCAGGTGAACCACCTACACCAGAATCTTCAGAAGCATTATTCAATAACTTATTCTTCTCTGCAGAACGTTATGATTTATCTGCAGTAGGTCGTATGAAGTTTAATCGCTCGTTAGGTATTCCTGAAGGCGAGGGTACGGGTATTTTAAGTAACGACGATATCATTCGCGTGATGAAAAAACTCATCGATATCCGTAATGGTCGTGGTGAAGTGGATGATATCGACCACTTGGGTAACCGTCGTATTCGCTCAGTGGGTGAAATGGCTGAAAACCAATTCCGTATTGGTTTAGTTCGTGTAGAAAGAGCAGTTAAAGAGCGTTTATCTTTAGGCGATTTAGATGCGATCACGCCACAAGACTTAATTAATCCAAAACCAATTTCTGCGGCAGTGAAAGAATTCTTTGGTTCTTCACAACTTTCGCAATTCATGGACCAAAACAACCCATTATCAGAAGTAACACATAAACGTCGTATTTCTGCATTAGGTCCAGGTGGTTTAACGCGTGAACGCGCAGGCTTTGAGGTGCGTGACGTACATAACACTCACTATGGTCGTTTATGTCCAATCGAAACCCCTGAAGGTCCAAACATCGGTTTGATCAACTCACTTTCTGCGTTTGCTCGTACGAACGATTACGGTTTCTTAGAAACCCCATATCGTAAAGTAGTGAATGGTCAAGTAACCGAAGAAATCGAATACTTATCTGCAATTGATGAAGCAAACTACATCATTGCACAGGCGAACTCAAACCTTGATGAGAACAATCGCTTTACAGATGCATTTGTTACTGCTCGTGGTGAACGTGGTGAATCTGGTCTTTATAAACCAGAAGAAATTCACTATATGGACGTTTCAACCCAACAAGTGGTATCTGTGGCAGCAGCGTTAATTCCATTCTTAGAGCATGACGATGCGAACCGTGCCTTAATGGGTGCGAACATGCAACGTCAAGCGGTTCCGACTTTACGTGCTGATAAGCCGTTAGTGGGTACAGGTATGGAAAAACCAATCGCACTTGACTCAGGTGTGGCGGTTGTAGCGAAACGTGGCGGTACAGTTCAATACGTTGATGCTTCTCGTATCGTTATCAAAGTAAATGAAGATGAAACCGTAGCTGGCGAAGCGGGTATCGATATTTATAACTTAATTAAATACACCCGTTCTAACCAAAATACCTGTATCAACCAAATTCCTTGTGTGAATTTAGGCGATCCAATTAACCGTGGTGAAGTCTTAGCAGATGGTCCTTCGACAGACTTAGGTGAATTAGCATTAGGTCAAAATATCCGTGTGGCGTTCATGCCTTGGAACGGTTATAACTTCGAAGACTCAATGTTAGTTTCTGAGCGTGTTGTACAACAAGACCGCTTCACGACAATCCACATTCAAGAATTATCTTGTGTGGCGCGTGATACTAAATTAGGTTCTGAAGAAATCACTGCAGATATTCCGAACGTAGGTGAATCTGCATTAAGCAAATTGGATGAATCAGGTATCGTTTATGTGGGTGCTGAAGTGAAAGGTGGTGACATCTTAGTCGGTAAAGTAACCCCTAAAGGCGAAACGCAATTAACACCAGAAGAAAAATTGTTACGTGCAATCTTCGGTGAAAAAGCATCTGACGTGAAAGACTCTTCATTACGTGTACCAAATAGCGTAAGCGGTACTGTAATTGACGTTCAAGTCTTCACCCGTGATGGCGTAGAAAAAGACAAACGTGCATTAGAAATTGAAGAAATGCAGTTAAAACAAGCTAAGAAAGACCTTTCTGATGAATTGGAAATCTTAGAAGCTGGCTTGTTTGCTCGTGTGCGTAATGTCCTTATCGCTGGCGGTATTGATGCGGCTCAATTAGATAAAATGGATCGCACCAAATGGTTAGAACAAACCATTTCAGATGAAGAAAAACAAAACCAATTAGAACAGCTTGCTGAGCAATATGAAGAATTACGTAAAGAGTTTGAACACAAACTTGAAGTAAAACGTAAGAAAATCATTAAAGGCGATGACCTTGCACCAGGCGTGTTAAAAGTGGTTAAAGTTTACCTTGCGGTGAAACGTCACATCCAACCGGGTGATAAAATGGCGGGTCGTCATGGTAACAAAGGTGTTATCTCAAAAATCAACCCTGTGGAAGATATGCCATACGATGAAAACGGTCAACCGGTTGAAATCGTATTGAACCCACTGGGCGTACCGTCTCGTATGAACATCGGTCAGATCTTAGAAACCCACTTAGGCTTAGCGGCGAAAGGTATCGGTGATCAAATCAATGCGATGATCAAACAAAAACAAGATGTTGAGAAACTTCGTGGCTATATGCAAAAAGCATACGATTTAGGTCATGGCGCACAAAAAGTTGATTTAAGCACCTTTAGCGATGACGAAATCATGCGTTTAGCAGAAAACCTACGTAAAGGTTTACCGGTAGCAACACCAGTGTTTGATGGTGCTGATGAGCAAGAAATCAAAGAAATGTTGAAACTTGGTGGCTTACCAACTTCAGGTCAGATCACGTTATACGATGGCCGTACTGGTGAGAAATTCGAGCGTCCAGTAACCGTAGGTTATATGTACATGCTCAAATTGAACCACTTAGTTGATGACAAAATGCATGCTCGTTCAACTGGTTCTTATAGTCTTGTTACTCAACAACCACTTGGTGGTAAAGCACAATTCGGTGGTCAACGTTTCGGTGAGATGGAGGTATGGGCACTTGAAGCATACGGTGCGGCTTACACCTTACAAGAAATGTTAACCGTGAAATCCGATGACGTGAACGGCCGTACGAAGATGTATAAAAACATCGTCGGTGGTAACCAACAAATGGATCCGGGTACACCGGAATCTTTCAATGTAATTATGAAAGAAATCCGTTCACTTGGTTTGAATATCGAGTTAGACGAAGAGTAATCGACAAACCTGTCTTCCCCTGTTTTCAGGGGAAGCAAAAGGAAGAAATCGCCGAAGTGCGGTTAAAAAACAAAATATTTTTGACCGCACTTTGAAACCCTTAACTCCGACAGGAGACTATTTGTGAAAGACTTAGTTAAGTTTTTAAAAGCACAATCAAAAACGAGTGAAGATTTTGATGTGATTAAAATTGGGTTAGCTTCTCCAGACATGATCCGTTCTTGGTCATTTGGTGAAGTTAAAAAACCTGAAACAATCAACTATCGTACGTTCAAACCTGAGCGTGACGGTCTTTTCTGTGCACGTATTTTCGGGCCAGTAAAAGATTACGAATGTTTATGCGGAAAATATAAACGCTTAAAACACCGTGGTGTGATTTGTGAAAAATGTGGTGTTGAAGTTACACAAACTAAAGTGCGTCGTGAACGTATGGGCCACATTGAATTGGCTTGTCCAGTTGCACACATTTGGTTCTTAAAATCACTTCCGTCCCGTATCGGTTTATTGCTTGATATGCCGTTACGTGATATTGAACGTGTGCTTTACTTTGAAATGTACATCGTAACCGAACCGGGTATGACCGATTTGGAACGTGGACAGTTATTAACTGAAGAACAATTCCTTGATGCAGAAGACCGCTGGCAAGATGAATTCGAAGCGAAAATGGGTGCTGAAGCAATTCAAGATTTACTTAAAGGTATTGATCTTGAAGTGGAATGTGAAAAATTACGTGAAGAGTTACAAGAAACTAACTCTGAAACAAAACGTAAGAAAATCACTAAACGCTTAAAATTATTAGAAGCTTTCCAACAATCTGGTAACAAACCAGAGTGGATGGTGATGACTGTGTTACCAGTACTTCCACCAGATTTACGTCCATTAGTACCATTAGATGGTGGTCGTTTTGCAACGTCTGACTTAAACGATTTATATCGTCGCGTGATCAACCGTAACAACCGTTTAAAACGTTTATTAGATTTAATCGCACCAGATATTATCGTGCGTAACGAAAAACGTATGTTACAAGAATCTGTTGATGCGTTATTAGATAATGGTCGTCGTGGTCGTGCGATTACAGGTTCTAATCGTCGTCCATTGAAATCACTTGCGGACATGATCAAAGGTAAACAAGGTCGTTTCCGTCAAAACTTATTAGGTAAACGTGTTGACTATTCAGGCCGTTCTGTAATCACTGTAGGTCCATACTTGCACTTACACCAATGTGGTTTACCGAAGAAAATGGCATTGGAATTATTCCGTCCGTTTATCTATGCAAAATTAGAAAGCCGTGGTTATGCAACCACAATTAAAGCGGCTAAGAAAATGGTTGAGCGTGAAGACGCGATCGTTTGGGATATCTTGGCAGAAGTTATTCGTGAGCACCCAATTCTATTGAACCGTGCACCGACACTTCACCGTTTAGGTATCCAAGCGTTTGAACCACTTCTAATCGAAGGTAAAGCAATCCAGTTACACCCGCTCGTTTGTGCGGCGTTCAACGCGGACTTCGATGGTGACCAAATGGCGGTTCACGTACCATTAACACTTGAAGCGCAGTTAGAAGCGCGTGCGTTAATGATGTCAACCAACAACGTACTTTCACCTGCAAACGGTGATCCTATTATCGTTCCATCACAAGACGTGGTGTTGGGTCTTTACTATATGACCCGTGAAAAAGTAAACGGTAAAGGAGAAGGCATGTTATTGCAAGATCCACGCGAAGCTGAAAAAGCATATCGCACAGGTGAAGCAGAATTACATTCTCGCGTTAAAGTACGTATTACGGAATATGTGAAAAATGAAGCTGGCGAATTCGAAGAGAAAACCACATTAACCGATACCACTATCGGTCGTGCAATCTTATGGATGATCGCGCCAAAAGGTATGCCTTATTCATTGTTTAACCAAACATTAGGTAAAAAAGCAATTTCTAAACTTATCAACGAAGCTTATCGTCGTTTAGGTTTGAAAGAAGCGGTAATGTTTGCTGACCATATTATGTATACCGGTTTTGCTTATGCTGCACGTTCAGGTTCTTCTGTGGGTATCGACGATATGGTTATCCCAGAGAAAAAATACGAAATTATTTCTGCAGCGGAAGCTGAAGTAGCTGAAATTCAAGAACAGTTCCAATCTGGTCTTGTAACGGCAGGTGAGCGTTATAACAAAGTCATCGATATTTGGGCTGCAGCAAATGAGCGTGTAGCGAAAGCGATGATGGAAAACTTATCTCAGGAAGAAGTCATCAACCGTGAAGGTAACCCTGAGAAACAAGCTTCTTTCAACAGCATCTTTATGATGGCTGACTCTGGTGCGCGTGGTTCTGCAGCTCAGATTCGTCAGTTAGCAGGTATGCG
>CABSZQ010000043.1 GCA_902482195.1 uncultured Haemophilus sp. | reverse complement strand
TCTGATAAAAGAATAGAACAAATTTTTTCTCCTTTTCAAAATGTATTCATACCTAATATTAAAATGAAACGACATAAATTACAAGTTTTTCGAAAAGCTGACCAGGAAATGGTATAATATACAGATATCCTAAACAAGTGAACGAGGGAACAGAAATGGATGTTGAAATTCATGCAAATGAGCGCGTCGATGCACTTTTTTCAAACGGCATAAAGATTATTCAAAGCAGCGAGGTATTTTCGTTTTCATTAGATGCCGTTTTATTGGCTGATTTTGCCAACCCGGCTAAGAAAAAGGAGCAGAAAATAGTTGATTTATGTGCAGGAAACGGTGCGGTCGGTCTTTTTTTGACGCCAAAATCCAGTGCGCAAATCTACGAAGTCGAAATTCAGCCGCGTTTGGCCGACATGGCGAAAAGAAGCATTGACCTAAACGGTTTGGAAGAACGCGTAACGGTGATCAACGATGATTTGAACAATGTTTTTGACTATTTGGCAAAGGACTCGATCGATACGGTGACCTGCAACCCGCCGTATTTTGAAGATCAGCCCGACAGCAAGAAAAATCCCAATCAGTATTTGGCATTGGCTCGGCATGAGCTTGCGGTGACGCTTGAGCAGACGATTGAACAGGCCAGCGGTTTGCTCAAAATGAACGGAAGGGTTTCGTACGTTCATCGTCCGGAACGCTTGATCGAAATGATCGAATTGATGAAGAAGCATCGTTTGGAGCCGAAACGAGTGCAGTTCGTCTATCCAAAAAGGAATCGCGAAGCAAACATGGTGCTCGTTGAAGCCATAAAAGACGGCAAGCCGGGCGGACTTCGCTTTATGCCGCCGCTTTTCGTCTACGAAGAAAACGGGGAGTACACGGAAGAAGTCAGGAAGATCGTATATGGATAAAAAATATTATTTTTATGTTCTTCTTTGTTCTGACAAAACGCTTTACGGAGGGTTTACGACCGATTTGAAAGTTCGTACGGCAAAGCACAACAGCGGCGAAGGAGCCAAATATACGCGAAACAGGCGGCCCGTCAAGCTGATATATCACGAAGAATTTTCTGACAAATCCAGTGCGTTGAAAGCAGAATATGCTTTCAAGCATCAATCTCGTGCCAAGAAAGTGGCTTATCTCGTCAATCACGGCATAAAAAAAGAATTATTTAAAAGATAATGAAATTTTCTCTTGCCAATAGCAATATTAGTTGATATAATTAATACTGTTATGGAGAGTTGGCAGAGTGGTAATGCACCGGACTCGAAATCCGGCGAACCGGTAGTACCGGCGCGCAGGTTCAAATCCTGTACTCTCCTTTTTATAAACAATATGTTATATTTTAAATAAATTTAAAATCGCCTATAAACGTTATTATATCAACGTTTATAGGCGATTTTTTGTTTCTAAGTTTTCATATGCTTTAGTATGTTTTAAAAAAGTCTGCACACATTTTGCACACATAGTCAAGCTACCCCCGATTAAAATCGTGGGATTCCTGCCCAAGTTTTAATTGACGTAATTTTTCTTATCATCAATGTAAGCTTCATCAGAATTATCATATAAATTTGAGATGAATTTAGATATTTGATCATCGGCACGATTCTTATATTCATCGATTAAATAAGAGTATACTCTAGATGTTGTAGAAATATCTGAATGTCCTAAACGTTTGGATATAATATACAAGTCAATATTTTTTGATAAAAGGTAAGCAACATGGGTGTGTCTAATTGAATGAAAATGGAAACTAGGTTTATTGATTTCCAGTTCTTTTAAACACGTTCTCAAAGTTTTATTCACTGCTGAAGATGTTGGTATTGTGTCGTACTGGTTCACAAATACCATATCATGATGGTTTTGTTTTAAATCTTGGATAAAGTTCAACGTCGTTTTATCAACTCTGATTATTCGCTTAGAAGATTCGTTTTTAGTTGGTTGAAACTTTTTGGTTGTTTCGTTCCAAGATTTATTAATATCGATTGTATGGAAATTAAAATTAATATCTTTCCAGGTTAAAGCTTGTATTTCACCTAATCTAGCTCCAGTAGCAATTGCAAGCAAAATCATATATTTAGATGTAAAATTGTGATTAAGGGTAGTAGTTAAATAATTAGTTATTTTTTTAGTTTCTTCAATGTTTAGATAGTCAATTTTTCTAGTTTTATTTCGATTGTATGCGATATCTGTTCCTGCTATAAAATCTTTTGTTATATCACCATCATACATTGCATCCTTAACACAAGCATGATATAAAGAGTTAAATTTTGAAACAGTAGACTTAGCATGATCTTTACCAAATTCAGCTATAAATTTGCGATATAAGCGTCTATCCATGTCTTCAATAGGAATACCACTCAAATGTTTTTTAAGCACGTTAAAAGCATTTCTATACGTTAATTTGGTACGTTCTGAAACTGATGATTCTTTATAAGTTACAAACCAAGACCAGAAGTATGCTGGAAAGGGTGTTTTTGAATTTTGAGAAATAAAGTTACGTGCTTTTAAATTCTCTAATTCATTAGCATAAATTTGTGCTTCACGCTTAGTTTTAAATCCACCTTTGGATTTAGATTTACGTTTTCCATCTTCAATCCAATAAATTCTAACTTGATAACCTGAACCACGTTTTGAAATTTCGGCCATAGTTAACCTCCTGTTGTTAGAAACGTATGTTCTTTTAAAATGATAATTTAACCCGTCACATGACGGGTTAAATCCATTGTCAAAAAATAGCCAAATTTTTACGATAGGGAAAACCTATTGTCAAAAAACAGCTGAATTTTTACGATATAAAAAGTTTATTTAAAAGACTTCTGCACAAAAAAGGCCTCCATTCACCAGAATGAAGACCTTCCGCAATAGACCCCGTAGGGTATCTATCGCTCTTCCGTGTCCACATTCTAACATATTATTTAGCGTCAATAAAGGAATTTGAATCTTTTATTATGACACTAATTTTTCTAAACATTGTTGAACTGATTTTTTATTAGAGTTAGCCAAGATAGATGTAGAAAATGTTTTGAAGTCCCTTTTATCGTCCTTTATATCTATATTGAATGCTTTTATCTTTGATGTTTGGCTATTTAAATCATCCAATATTTGCTGCTTTTCAGTAGGGAATGTAAAATCATCGTATAAGTAAATAATGTCACCGTAATTTTCAAATTGACGAGTGAGCAAATTGTTTTTTTGATACCATTTTTCCAAATTATCTTCGGTAGAAGGTAATGATGAAATAATACTTAGTGTATTATCACTATTAAAATACGCATAATCAGCAGTGTATTTAAATGGTATATTTGGTACTGGTTTGAATGTTGCCCTTGGGACTATGTTATTTTCAGTAAATTTCTGTTCTTCGAAGTAGGCTTGTGCAAATTCCTTAGCCTGAGATTTGACTTTGCGAGTTGTTCCAAAAAATTCCTTACCTACATAAATATTTGTCAAATGATCAAGAACAAGTGATGGGTTGGAAGAAATTCCATACACCAAATTAGAAAGCCTAACTATATCTGGCATCCCTTTAATTGAGAGTCTAGTTCTATCAATCGTAATATCAATGGGAAATTCAGATTTCAATTCTTTAAACATGAAATCAAGCAGGGATAGTGTTTCCTTGAACAGACTTTTTGAATCAGATGATACTGTAATACTATTTAATTTAGATGTATTTTGTGGTAATAATTTGAAATCAAATAATTCGTTTTTTTCACCAAACATCAAGACACCTATATTAAACTGCTCACCTCTTGTGTAATCAGGAACGTACGAAATTACTGAATAAGCGTATTTTTTTCTTGCGGCCATATCAGATTACCTCCTGTAAAATTAGTGAAGAATTTGTTCATTGCAGCATATTCAAGAATTGTTGGCATCATCTTCACTTGATTTAGTATGAAATTTAGATATATGTTTCTTTGATAATCACCTTGAACTAACCATTCATCAGGGATTGCTCGTAGCATATTTGCAAGTTTATCACTCGTTAAGTTTAACGCAACTGAGTGTATGAAAGCAAAAGGATTCACGTTAAAATTAATATAAGGATTTAGCAAATTTAAAACAGGTGCCCTTTTGTAATTCTCGTGTGTACAAAGGCAACTTTTGAGAATAATTTGTTTCCAGCGATTAGGATCTTTATTTGCAAAATCTTTTGATAGAAGATTATTTACTTTGGAATTCCAAAAAGGTCCAAAAAAGCAAAATCCAAAGTCGATAGCTATAATATAATTGCCGTTTGATGTTTTTTTAAAGATGAAGTTTCCGGCATTGTTATAACGATCAATATTAGCAGTGAGCAGATCGAAGTAAATAATCTTAGGAATGTCTATTTTATTTTGCACGTTCCTAAAAAAAGTATTGATTTTCTTTTGTGCTTGAGGAATATTCCTATTTTTAGAGTCAAGTAATATTTTCAAATTTTGATCAGTAGTTTCAACAGCTTCAGTAGCTAAATACAATCCTTTCTTTGCAATGTGATGAATGAACGTAAGTTCAGAATAAACGTCCAAATCACTTTCATCAATCTCAATAAGAGCCACATTTGTTACAGGTATATCCATGTAATTCGCCAATTGATAAGAGAATAGCTCTTGGGCAAGAGCAGCTTCCATCCTACCCCACCTATGGTCAAAGTAGGCATAATGTCCCTTTAAGAAATATTCTTTACCATCAGATGCAAGAATCTTAGCTGGATGAGAAATACCTGGCAAATCATTATTTGGCTTGAGATATGCTTCAATATTTAAAGTTTTGATATTGATAATAAGGACCTCCCTTATCTTTATTCATTTGTTCAATAGACATCTTTGAATTCTTCCTTGACGTTCTCGTATAGGTCAGAAGGGATGCACCAAGTCTCGGCAAACTTTATGTAGCTGCAAGAGCTGTCGCCTTTGGATTCTGCATAGCGTCTGATCAAGCCGATTGCAAACCTGTTGGCTGCTGCTTCATACTTACTCCTGGCAGAATACGTTGAGTAGTAGCACGTGCCAGAATCACCATTGAGAACATGACCTATTTCATGCGCAATGGTCAACTACCACCGATTTTAATCGGTGGTAGTTGACTTGTATCCAGAATTTAATCACCTCAACACTTCACTATTTTCCGTTCATGATCCGTCTAATTAGCTCTCTGTCTTCATCAGACAACGGCTTCCCTCGCCATGTCATAATTACGTCATCATCGGAGAGCTCGACATTGGAGGGCTTTTTATCCTTATTTTTTCTAGACTCTACTAGATCTGATTTATCAATCCCAAAGTATTCAGCCATCTTGTCTATTTTGTCGATTCTTGGATATGTCTTAGCATGTAACCAGTCCAAAACTGTTGAATATTTGAACCCTAAAGTAGCGGCAAAATCTTTAGCATTAAGCCCCCGCTTGTCCAGTTCGGATTGGATATTAGCAGCCATCACTTTTTTACTTGCACTCATGTTTCTTCGCCACCTTATTTATTTCTCAATACCACCGATAGCGATAAAGTTGTTGTACCGAAAAGCTTCGTAAAATTCAGCATTATTTCCTGCGCGAACAAGCCAATATTGAGAATCGTCAGGTATTTCTAAAATTTCCTCATTGTTAAACAATGTGCATTCTCCTTCCTACGCCAACATCCTTTTAACAAAAGTTTCAAAATTGGTCGGTAAACCGTTATTTTCCAAAAAACTAACAGCCGAGAAATCATCTGTGCCGTACTCATGAATGTATGACCGAACCTCTTCGGCGACCATGAACTTTTCTGCCTCAGCTTCTGCTTTTGCCTGCATCGTCCTGGTGCGGTGGTACAGGTTCATCTCGCCTGATTGACGTGCTGCGTGTCCAAGTTCATGCAAGAGGACCATCTCTTCTTCTTCCTCGCTCAAATTGTTATCCAAGATAATAGCTCTGCAATCATCCACATACATACCTTTAGCTTCAAGCGGACCGTATAAGACAACAATTCCCATATCATCTATCATGTCTTTGATGTGTTGGCGCATACACTCACCTCACTTCTTGTTGCCAAAGTAGGCTTGTAGAAGACTTTTAGCCACGGCTCTGTCATCGTCAGAAATTGGTTTGCCATTGTAGGCAACGGCATTGTCCAAAGCATTGTCCAGGTCGATATCGGTTTCTTTCTTCAACTCAGGCCTACCGAGAAGGTAGTCGGTGGTGACGTTGAAAATGTCGGCTAGTTGAGCTACTGCGCTACTAGACGGCTCGGCTTTGTTGTTTTCCCATGCTGTTACAGTTTGTTGAGAAACACTAACTTTTTTGCCTAACTCAGTTTGCGAAAGATGTGCTTGTTTGCGTAAGTCTCTTATCTTCGTTCCGATGCTCATATTTATGCCTCCAAATCTAATATTAAGTTCTCTATATAAATTATATATTCCACTTTATAAAAAATAAAGAGTAATGAATTATTTATAAAAAAAATCGGTTAATTGCCTTGACCTTATCAAGTTTAGTTGTTATAATGATGTTGTAAGGTTGATTGAGACCTTAACAAAAGGAGGAAGGAGGATAAGGGTTCTTGAAAAGGACAGAAAAAAAGAACCAGGAGAAAGAAAAATGTCAAAAAGAATGGGTGTTTCGAATAACGGTCGGAACATTCATTCTGGAAGTGATTGACAAGATTCATTCTTGGTTCTTCTAAAACAAATACTAAAGTCAGGGGAGAAATCCCCCAGGCTTTAGTATACCTTGATAGGACCCCCTATTCAACATGAAAAGAGAGACAAAAGATAAAATTACCTTAGGATTGCTGATAGGTATAGCATTGCTGAATTTGATTGATTTAGCGCTTAAATTATTCTAGGAAGGAGAATAGCAAGTGACAGTGGATATGTATCCTACATTGCGAGCTCTTCGTGTCGCCAAGGGAATGACCCAAGTTGAGTTGGCACAATCATTGGGGACTAGCCAAACAACGATATCAAGTTGGGAGCAAGGAGAGTCCGTACCGAGTGGAAAAAACATCAAAAAAATTGCAGACTTTTATAACGTCAAGCCGGACGTTATTTTTGATGCAATTTTTAACAAATGAAGTTGATAATTGACTAGAAATTAGTTAGAAACAATCAAGTTTTATTGTGGAGGTAGAAGATGGAAATTCAAGAGTTTTATTTTAACGGGGACGCAGTGAGAACGCTCTTGCGTGACAACGAACCGTATTTTGTAGGTAAGGACGTGGCGGAGATCTTGGGATACAGCAATCCGCGGGATGCATTGAGTAAGCATGTTGATTCTGATGATAAGGGGGTAGCAAAATGCGACACCCTAGGTGGAACACAAAAATTAACGGTCATTAACGAGTCAGGCCTCTATAGCCTTATCCTCGGTTCTAAACTGCCGACTGCCAAAAAATTCAAACACTGGGTCACGTCGGAGGTGCTTCCAACAATCCGCAAGCACGGTGCGTATATGACACCGGCAAAAATCGAAGAGGTTCTGACGGACCCCGATACAATCATTCAGCTGGCCACCCAACTGAAGCAAGAGCGTGAAGGCCGGCTGATTGCAGAACAACGCATTGGCGAATTGACACCGAAAGCAGACTATTGCGACAGGGTGCTTGCCGATAAATCGCTTGTCACAATCACTCAAATTGCCAAAGACTATGGCATGAGTGGTCGGGCACTCAATGCCACGCTTCATGATTTAGGCGTCATTTACAAGCAGGGCGAAACGTGGTTCCTGTATGCCAAGTATCAGAAAACTGGGTGGACGCATTCCGAAACCATCATGGTTGACAAGAAAGATGGCACACAAAAAGCCGTGCTCAACACGAAATGGACGCAAAAGGGACGCTTGGGATTATATGAGCTGCTTAAAGCCCACGGCATTCTGCCATTGATTGAACGGGAGGGATGACCATGAACCCGTTCAAAATTGAAGTTGATCAGGACGTCCTGAACGAAATCATTCAGTGGCATATCGATGAAGTTCTCGATGAAGATTTGTCAGGCATTACATGGTCGCTCGATGAATTCCGCAAAAAGTGCTGCGGGAATAAATCCAGAGCGTGGGTAGCGCTCTACATCTTCTCGAAATTCAACGACGAGATTACCGGGACTGATGGCTGGCTGATCCGTGCCAACGCCCGTGGCCAGCAAAACATAATCTTTGCCAAGCCGGCAAAGGAATGGATGGAAACAAATAGAAATAGAA